>JAUSLL010000081.1 GCA_030649335.1 Parvibaculum sp.
ACGCGCACGCCGCCGCTGGCCGCATAGAACTTGAAGAGATCGCTCGGCGAGGCCGCCGCGTTCGCCCATTCCGGCCCGATGAAGCCCCAGCTTCCCTTCTCGCCCATATTCTCCGGCCCGATGTGATAGCCGTTGAAATCCATCCAGATTTTCGTCAGCACACTGTCGTCGCCGCGGCTCGGCTCCGGCCCGTTGTCAGAGGTCACAACGAAAATCGTGTTCTCGTACTGGCCTTTTTCTTTGAGGTGCTCGATCAGCTTGCCGACATAGAAGTCCATCGCTTCCAGCATGCCCGCGTTCACCTCCATGCGGGAGGCATAGAGCTTGCGGTCGTCTTCGCTCAGCGAGGCCCAGGGCCGCGCGCTCTTGGGCATGGGCGCGAGCTTTGAGCCTTGCGGCACAAGACCTTTTTCCATCGCGCGGGCGTGGCGCGCCGCGCGCATCACTTCCCAGCCCTCGTCATAGACGCCCTTGTAATGCGCCGTGAATTCGGGCGGGGCCTGCACCGGAATATGGATCGCCTGAAACGCCACATAAGCAAAGAAAGGCCGGGCCGCGTCGCCCGCGTCGATATAGTCGATCATCTTGCTGACGATGAATTTCGACGAATAAAAATCCTCAGGCAGAGCCGCTTCCTTGCCATCCTCAAACCAAGGCGCCTCGGCATAGAAAGGCATATAGGATTTGTCTTCCCAATTGTCCGCGCCCGATGCATCGAGCGCGAAGGAGTGGTCAAACCCGTGGCCGTCCGGCAGGTCGCCGTGCTCGCTGCCCAGATGCCATTTGCCGGTCATATAAGTGCGATAGCCCGCCGCGCGCAGATAGTCAGCCAGCGTCGCCACGCCGGGTTCCAGCGACAGCGTATAGCCGGGCTTGCCCACCTGTTCAGACGGGATGACTTCGGGAATGGTGGCAACGCCGTTCTGATGATTGTCCACGCCGGTCAGCAGCATGGCGCGCGAGGGCGCACAAAGCGGCGAACTGCGATACTGCGTAAACATCGCGCCGCGCCCCGCCAGCGCATCAATATTCGGCGTCCGCGCCTCGCCGCCATAAATCCCGAAATCCATCAGCGCCGCGTCGTCCACCAGCAGCACAACGACATTGGGCTTCGCCGCGCCCGCCTGCTCCGCCGCTGTCGCGACCGCCCCCAAATGCCCCGCGCCTGCGAGAGCCAGCAGCGCCAGCGACGAGACACGCAGGAGGGAACGGAAAGGCAGGTTTGAGTTTTTCATAGTTTCTAATGCCAAAAACGAAGACGGGAATGCGATCAGGCAACAGACTATGTATTGGCATGGTTTATGTCAATTGTTTGGAGGGGGTGGCTTGCACGGCCATGACGTCGCGTCATCGCGCAGACCTAAAGTGCAACTCATCGCGCGCACGGGATTCGCGTGGCAAAGCTGAATTTGGTCAAAGTCTTAGAGAGTGAATCTAGAAAACAACAGAATTCAAAAACAGTTATGACAGCCCAGCAGTCAGCCTGCGGTCGCAGTACACAGAACCGAACAAAACATACCTTGGACTACCGCCAGCTGCCTAGTTGTTGCCGGGATTGAGCCATCATTGTTACGTATAAGTTCGCGGCCATAGTCACCAGACCGAAAACGCACGCGCGTACTGATATTGGCCAACCCTACGAAGATCGACCGAAAGCCGAAACCATGACCCGGATCCTGCAATCTCGATACACTCTCACTCAAAGCATATTCAAGTGCCGTTCCAGAGTCCGAAATTGAAGCATAGGCAGGATTCTTTCGAAGGCTGTTCAATACTCCGATTCCGCTATCTGCAATCACAAATTCAAAGGTCCTTCCATTGGTTGCATAGGCAACATATCCAGAGGCAATACGTTCGCTGTGATCAATGACGTTACCGTAAATTTCGCCAATTGCGCCAGTTAGCTTCCATGCATCAGCTTTCGTAAAACCGACAGCATTTGCTGCGCGCGATGCTCGGATCGAGAAATCACTCCACGCCAGTTGGTCGTCGAGCAAACGCTGAACTTGTATGTATCCTTGAGTATCATTCGCGTGGAACCATCGCGTACGGTTTTGAGTTTTTGCTGTCGCGAGATTCCGATAAATGCCGGGCTGGATTTTACTACAGTTCTCATTGCCCAAGGTTTGCATCAGTTCGAAGAACGGTCCGCACGATTGCGCGGAAAAGGATGGTATCTGTGCCGATGAGAGCGCACCATCCTCCAAGCCTAGGCAGATGTCATCGACAAGGTCGAATGTCAGGGGTTCTGTCATAGAAGTTAGGCTGCTCTATTCGAATGGAGCGATTTCCCAAAATATTTTGCTTTAAGAAATTCACGCTGCTCCTCAATATTCTTTTGTAGAATATGATCAATAGCGGCGCCTGGTTCGGTATATAAATGATTCCAAGCGAGCCCGTCATTGGCAGTACGTTCAGCCAGAAAACGTTTCTGCGCCTTCATATAGGCCGTCGTATCAATATAAATAATTTCTCGATAGTGAGGCATCAATATCGGAATAACTTTAGGGTCACCTCGCACAACGATATCGAGATGTCGACCCGCCGTCCGCGCAATATTTATCAAGCCATCGAGATGAATTTGACGTCGCGCAGACAAACCCGACCCTGTGATGAACTCATATGACAAAGTGGAAACTTCAGGGCGCATTGCAATAAATTCCGCCCACCGCTCAAAATCTCTCACTGCCCGACCATTTGGATGCAAGGCACAAGAAATTCCTTCCTGCTGAAATTCCGCAAAGTTTATTGCGATACGCTTCATCGAATAAATATCATCCGTACGGGGACTGTCAACCAGGAGACTAAAATTCGGGGTAGATACAAGCGCAATACCGAGACGAGAAAGCGTGCGAATAATTGGAATTCGAGCATTACTCAACGACCACCATGGCTCGATGCGATGGTCGTGATCGACGCCAGTCAAGATGATGTTACAAGAAGGATCGATCCGGAAGTTTTCGCACATTTCCAAACGAGAGGAAAACTTTGCGCGCCCGCAACTATAGTCAACTATGTCAGCCAAACGCAGAGCAACAGTAGGTTCACGCAGAGGTGTTTGCCGGCGACTACGATGATAGATCAACTCAACAACGTCGCTCCTCAAATTTGATGGTCGCTGAGGAGCACGAGGCGTTTCATTTAAATCAAAGCCGCCGATCTCGCGGCGCTGGGCAACAAATTTCTGCGGATTATTCCGGCAGACACGAGAACATGTCTCAGGTCTATTGCAACATAGGTCCTGGCAATCGAGGAGCGGTGCCTCAACGTGCAACCCGCCGCATTCCACAAAGTGCGGGCAGGACGGGCACCCTAGCGACATCGTATTTGCCCATGGATCAATTGCAAATGAGCGCCGAATCACATCGTCGCCGCGCAAATCTTCCTGTCCTAAATTCAGCATAGCGTTACTTCTGCTTTGCCAGAAAGCTTGTGAACGCGCTGAACGACACCGTTCGCAGCACCGCCGCTGTTCTTAATAGCGGAGATGACTTCACTAGGCGGCCGATCCAAAGTGGCAACGACATCATTTCCCCGACATATGTTCACGTTATCGTTGCGAACTTCGGCGATCAGATGCTCACCGTCGGTCAATTTGAAACCATCAACAAGTGTAGCAACATATGAACGCGGACAATCACTCGGCTTGACTGTGAAGAGGTCTGGCGTCCCAAGCGCGACACGTTGCATATCAATACGCTTGAAAATCGTTTTCTTCGTTCGACCAAGGAAATCGGTACCCATTATTCGCTCACTTCCAATACTGGGCGATAGTATTTGGAGCGCCCACGTGTGAACTCTAGGATGAGGCCGCGCGCGGCGAGGCCTGCCAATCGGTTGTTCCAAGCTGTAGTGCTAGTGACTTGCTCTTCCTCGCCGTACTGCTGCATCAAGCTGCCAGCGTCGGCTTTCCCGAGTTCGTTGACCAATGCGAAGGTCATCTGCTGCTTAGGGTCTAGTTGACCAATCAATGAAATGTCGGAGACTGCGCCTTGGACACTCAAACTGCAGCTGATGATCGCATCGTTCCTAGCATTCGCGATCGTCAATAGTTCATCATAAACAGATTCATTTGCGTTCGCCGCAACCGGATAAAAATTGGAACCAACATTTCTAAGATAGGCCTTCAACGCGAACACGGATTCTCGCAGATAACTCGCGGTCGCCACACCGACCTCCAGAAAGTCAAGATACAGGGCGGTGGGTTCAGATGGCTCTAGATCAATAGTCTTCACCATGGTTGCAAAGGCTGTCTTTCCGTTGATCGCCCCAGACAAAACAGGCTCAATTCCGGGATGCACCATATCGTATCTCATTTTACTCACCTATCTCACGTCGTTAGAGTGAGAATAGACCAAAAATCAAACTTCCTGTCAAGCACTGTAGTCAAACGGAACCAAGGCCGCCGAGATGTGTTGATCCTTGGCAATCACTATTGGCGCGCGCATCCCGTCAAAAGGATACATCTGAACCGTCCGCTGCTGACACCCGAATCGGTTTATCCTCATAATCATCCACATGAGGTTCACACCCCAAAATCGAACGGGCCCAAGGCCTTAGCGGGCGAATCTGGAAGTTATCCAGAGGGTTGTATAATTGACCTGTTAAACCGAAATTTCGGTACCTATCCATTCGTGTCACTTCGCGTAAAACCACATCATGGAAAACATCGCATCGGCTTTTGCCCCCCTGCCCGACGAAACGACCACGCCCGAGTATCGCGTTGCCCCTCACAATATCGAGGCCGAGCAGGCGCTGATCGGGGCGGTGCTGGTCAATAACGAGGCCTATGACCGGCTGTCGAGTTTTCTGGAGCCGCGCCATTTCTTTGATCCGCTGCATGGCCGCATCTATGAGGCCGCCGCCAAGCTCATCACCGGCGGGCATCTCGCCTCGCCCGTGACGCTCAAGAATTTCTTCGAGCGCGACGAGGCCTTGTCGGAAATCGGCGGGCCGCAATATCTCGCGCGGCTGGCCGGTGCCGCGACGACGATCATCAATGTCGAAGCCTATGGCCGCACGATTTATGATCTGTCCATTCGCCGTGATCTCATTCAGGTCGGCACGGACATGCACACCCGCGCTTATGACGCGCCGGTGGACGACACGCCCGCCGCGCAAATTCTCGATGCCGAGCAGGCGCTTTATCAGCTGGCTGAAAGCGGCAAATATGAAGGCGGCTTCCAGAATTTTTACGAGTCGCTCAAGGGCGCCATCGACATGGCGGCCGCCGCTTACGAGCGCGACGGGGGCTTGTCCGGCATTTCGTCGGGCCTGCGCGATCTCGATCACAAGATGGGCGGCTTGCAGCCTTCCGATCTGATTATTCTGGCCGGTCGCCCCTCGATGGGCAAAACGGCGCTGGCCACCAATATCGCGTTTAACGCGGCCAAGGCTTACAAGGCCGAGCATCAGGCCGATGGCACGGTCGATGTGAAGGACGGCGCGATTGTCGGTTTCTTCTCGCTCGAAATGTCGGCCGAGCAGCTCGCCACCCGTCTGTTGGCGGAGCAATCGGGCGTGCCGTCGGAGCGCATCCGGCGCGGCAATATTCATGAGGACGAGTTTCATCGTCTCGTCGATGCATCGCGCGATTTGCAGAGCATTCCGCTTTATATCGACGACACGGGCGGTCTCAACATCGCCACGCTGTCGGCGCGGGCGCGGCGGCTGAAGCGTCAGCGCGGTTTGGGGCTTCTCATCGTCGATTACCTCCAGCTTCTGTCGGGCACGGGCAAGGCGAGCGACAATCGCGTGCAGGAAATCACGCAGATCACGACCGGCTTGAAGGCGCTCGCCAAGGAATTGAACGTGCCGATCATGGCGCTGTCGCAGTTGTCGCGTCAGGTGGAATCGCGCGACGACAAGCGCCCGCAGCTGTCGGACTTGCGTGAATCCGGTTCGATCGAACAGGACGCCGACGTGGTGATGTTTGTGTTTCGCGAGGAATATTACCTCCAGCGCAAGGAGCCGCGCGAAGGCACGCCGGAACATCTGACATGGCAGGCCGAAATGGAGCAGCTTTACGGGCTGGCCGAAGTCATCATCGGCAAGCAGCGTCACGGCCCCACGGGCACAGTGCGCTTGCAGTTTCAGGCAGACGTCACCCGCTTCAGCGATCACGCGCAGGGCGAGGTTCATGTCGAGGACATGTATTGATCTTGACGTGACATTTACGCGTTTGGGTTCATGCTCCGGCCTCACTATGGTGGTCACCCTGATCCGATGACCCGAATGCGCGAACCTGAATGTGATGCCCGATTTGAAACCCGACGCCGATTTGCTTCTCACCATTGATCTTGATGCGCTGGTCGCCAATTACATGGCCTACCGGGCGCTGGCGCATGGGGCCGAGGTCGCGGGCGTTGTCAAAGCCGACGGCTACGGGTTGGGTCTGCTGCCCGTCGCGCGCGCGCTGGCCGACGCGGGGTGCACAACTTTTTTTGTGACCAATCTGGCCGAGGGGGCAGCGTTGCGCTCCCTGCTGCCAGACGGGCATATCTTTCTCACCAACGGGCTGCCGACCGGCGCGGCGCGGGCGATCCGCGAGGCAGATTTAATCCCCTGTATCGGGTCATGGCCCGAGCTTGACGAGTGGGTCGCCGAAGCGGGGATAGCCAAAAGGGCGTTACCCACAGCTTTGCACTTCGACACGGGCATGAACCGGCTGGGGTTCAGCACCCTCGAAACCCTCGACATGGAAAGGCTCGAAACAGGCTCGAAAAGTCTCGAAATCGAGCTTGTGATGAGCCACCTCGCCTGTGCGGATGTCGAGGGGCATCCGCTCAATGCGGTGCAGTTGGAGCGGTTTCGGGCGGTGGCGGCGCGGTTCCCTAAGGCACGGAAAAGCTTGGCGAATTCGGCGGGGGTATTGTTGGGCGGGGACTATTGTTTCGATCTCGTGCGCCCCGGCTATGCGCTTTTTGGCGGTAATCCTCGGGGTTCGGGTGTTAGTCCGGTTATCCCCGTTGTGGGCGCTTATGCCCGCATTTTGCAGGTCCGCGACGTGGGTCCGGACGAGGTCGCAGGCTATGGCGCGACGTGGAAAACGGCAGATTCCCGCCGTTTAGCGACCCTCTCGGTGGGCTATGCGGATGGGTATAACTGGCGGCTCGGCTCGGCCACAGGAGCCGCCCGTGTCGCCTTCGGTGGTCATGTCGCCCCCGTCGCAGGACGTGTCTCGATGGACCTCCTCATCGCCGATGTCACTGATATTGCTAAGGAATTTGTGGTTCGCGGTGCCTATGCCGAGCTTATCGGACCACATATCCCCCTCGAAGAAGTCGCAGCATATGCTGGCACAATCGGATATGAAGTGCTGACCGGTTTGGGTGATCGCTACGCGAGGCACTACACTGGCAAATCCGCGCCGACAGAATCATGAGTGAAGAATGCAATTGAATTTTCTAGCAATCATCGGACAGGTGGCTCTCGCCCTGTTCGCCGAAATCGGTCGCGTTACCGCCTTCACATGGAGCGCCGTCAGCCACATCCTCCGACCACCGTTTTTCTGGCGATTGCTCAGTCAACAGATGATGCGCATCGGTTATTTTTCCTTGCCCGTTGTCGCGCTCACAGCCTTCTTCACCGGTGGCGCTCTGGCGCTGCAGATTTACTACGGCGGCAATAATATCAATTCCGAAGCGATTGTTTCGACCATCGTCGCACTCGGCATCACACGCGAACTCGGCCCCGTGCTTGGCGGCCTGATGGTCGCGGGCCGCGTCGCGGCTGCCATCGCCGCCGAACTCGGTACCATGCGCGTCACCGAACAGATCGACGCGCTGACAACGCTTTCAACGAACCCGATCAAATATCTTGTCGTGCCACGCCTCGTCGCCGCCGTCATCACGCTGCCGCTTCTCGTCCTCGTCGCCGACATCATCGGCGTCATGGGTGGCTTTGTTGCAGGCACAGCAAGCCTTAATTTCAATCCGGGTGTTTACATCAACTCGACAGTGAGTTTTCTCAAGGCGGGTGACATCACCTCCGGTCTCATTAAAGCCGGTGTCTTCGGTTTCATCATCGCGCTCATGGGGTGCTTCCACGGCTTCCATTCCAAGGGCGGCGCGCAAGGCGTGGGCCGCGCAACGACCAATGCGGTGGTCAGCTCCTCCGTTCTCATTCTGGCGTCAAACTATGTAATGACGTCGCTGTTGTTTGCGAAGTGAGGGCGAAAGACATGACCAAAGACACGCCCAAAATTGAATTGCGCAACGTCAGCAAACGTTTCGGCTCCAAAGTCGTTCTCGACAATCTGAGCCTCACGGTCTCACCCGGTAAGTCGCTCATTGTCATTGGCGGTTCGGGCTCGGGTAAATCCGTCATGCTCAAATGCGTGCTCGGCATTATCCGTCCCGACAAAGGCGAGATTTTTGTTGATGGCAAAAACGTCCTCAAAATGAGCGGCGGCGAGCGCGAAGAAACCTTGCGCAAATTCGGCATGTTGTTTCAGGGCGGTGCCCTGTTCGACAGTCTGAGCGTTTGGGAAAACGTCGCCTTCGGCCTCATTCAGGGCCGCAAGATGAAACGTCAGGCGGCAAAAGAAATCGCTTATGACAAGCTCGCCAAGGTCGGCCTCGGCGCAGAAGTCGGTGCCCTCTACCCCGCCGAATTGTCCGGTGGCATGCAGAAGCGTGTGGGCCTCGCGCGTGCCATTGCGGCGGATCCGGATATTATTTTCTTCGATGAACCCACCACCGGCCTTGATCCGATCATGGCCGACGTCATCAATGATCTGATCATTGCGAGTGTGAAAGATCTCGGTGCCACAGCGCTTTCGATCACGCATGACATGGCAAGCGCACGCAAGATCGCTGATGAAGTGGCCATGATCTACAAGGGTCAGATCATCTGGAAAGGTCCGCGCGCCGACATCGACAATAGCGGCAATGATTATGTGGACCAGTTCATTCACGGTCGCGCCGATGGCCCGATCAAGATGGAAGTGCTGAAACCCTGATGGCACGCCAAAGCAAAACCTTCACCTGCCAGTCTTGTGGCGCGGTCACGTCGCGCTGGGCCGGAAGGTGCGAGAGTTGCGGCGAGTGGAACACGATCACCGAAGAAGCCGCCGAAACATCCGGCGTTGCCGGTGGCCCGCTAAGGCTTGTCGGCAAGACCAAAGGCCGCCACATCGAACTCGTGGCGATGGCAGGCGAAACGGCCGAGCCGCCGCGTCTCATCACCGGTGTTGCCGAATTTGACCGCGTCTGTGGTGGTGGCCTTGTACCGGGCTCAGCGCTGCTCATCGGCGGCGATCCGGGTATCGGCAAATCGACTTTGCTGTTGCAAGCCATGGCAGCACTCAGCCGTCGAGGTCAGTCGGTCGTTTATATCTCCGGCGAAGAAGCCATCGCGCAGGTCCGCATGCGCGCGCGGCGTTTGGGGCTTGAAGATGCACCGGTGCAGCTTGGTGCCGAAACAAATCTCAAAGACATCATTGCGACGCTAGAAAGCGGCACGCCGCCCGCCGCTGTGGTCATCGACTCCATCCAGACCATGTGGACCGAAGCCCTCGAAAGCGCTCCGGGCACAGTTACGCAAGTCCGCGCCACCGCGCAGGATCTTGTGCGCTTTGCCAAGCGGCGCGGCACGGCAGTCATTCTCGTCGGGCATGTAACGAAGGACGGTCAGATCGCCGGTCCGCGCGTTGTCGAACATATGGTCGATGCCGTCATCTATTTCGAAGGCGAGCGCGGTCATCAATTCCGTATTTTACGCGCCGTCAAAAACCGCTTCGGCCCCGCCAACGAAATCGGCGTCTTTGAAATGGGCGAGCTTGGCTTGCAGGAAGTGCCGAACCCCTCGGCGCTTTTTCTCGGCGAGCGTGACGGCGACAGCAACGGCTCGGCGGTTTTTGCAGGCATCGAAGGCACGCGGCCCGTGCTCGTCGAAATTCAGGCCCTCGTCGCGCAAAGCGCGCTCGGCACACCGCGCCGTGCTGTGGTCGGGTGGGATTCCGGTCGCCTGTCGATGGTGCTCGCCGTGCTCGATGCCCGCTGCGGCTTGTCGCTCGGCGGACAGGACGTCTACCTCAATGTCGCTGGCGGATTGCGAATCAATGAACCTGCCGCCGACCTTTCAGTGGCCGGAGCGCTCGTCTCTTCCATTACCGGCACGCCGCTTCCTGCTGACTGTGTGATCTTCGGTGAGATCAGTTTGTCGGGTGCCATTCGCCCCGTCAGCCAGACCGAAGCGCGGCTCAAAGAGGCTGAAAAGCTCGGCTTCAAACGCGCCATTTTACCGGCCTTCGCCGCCCGCCAGCGGCCTTCCACCGGCCTAGAACTGATTGAGGTTTCCGACCTTGCAGGCCTCGTGGCAAAATTAACCGTAGGTGCAAAACCCCGCATACGCACCGTTTCGGACGATGATTTATGATAGAGTACAGGTCAGGAGAGATGAATTGACCTACTTTGACGGCATCGTCATTGCGGTACTGCTGATATCAAGTGTGCTCGCATTTTTGAGAGGCTTCACAAGCGAAGTCCTGTCGATTCTTGCCTGGGTTGTGGCCGCGCTCGCGGCCTTGTGGCTCTTTCCCTATGGCACGCCGATGTTCCGCGATTTCATCGGCACCTCTTGGCTCGCCGCCGTGGCTTCCGCAGTCACCATTTTCGTCGTTACCTATTTCGTCGTCGCCGCACTCACAGGGCGTTGGGCGGGCAACCTGCTCGACCTCTTTGAACAAGCCGAAATGATGGACCGCACGCTCGGCCTCCTTTTCGGTTTGTTGCGCGGGTTGCTCATCGTCACCGTCGCCTACCTGTTTTTCGCCTGGCTGGTACCCAATCCGTCGGACCAGCCGGACTGGATCAAAAACGCAAAACTACGCCCGCTGGTCGAAAAATCGGCCGCGACGCTGTTTACCTTAGCGCCAACCGATTCGGCGCTGGAGCGCAGCAACCGTCGCGAGCCCTTGATTTACAAGGAACCGGCCCCCACATCTGGCTCGACTGCGGCTAAACCGCCCGCTCAACCGCCAACCAATTCACAATCCAATTCGGACGCTGACACACGCGTAGCACCCAGCTATAACTCCTCCGAACGCAGGGGGCTCGATCGGCTTTTCGAGAATGCGGAGTGAATGAGTTCATTGGGGACTAGCGGTCCCCGGTCGGAGCACATGGAATGCAGAAGCAACTATCCTTCCCCCTCCTCGACGCGACGCCTGACGAGGATGTCGGATGTTCCTTCTCCCAGAGTATCCAGCCTGCCTCATCGGCCCTGACCGATATTTCCGACGACGATATTTACGGCGACACGCTGCGTGAGGAATGCGGCGTGTTCGGTGTATTCGGACACCCCGACGCCGCCGCGCTCACAGCCCTCGGTCTCCACGCGCTTCAGCATCGCGGACAGGAAGCGGCAGGCATCGTCAGCTTCGACGGAGAGCACTTCCATTCCGAACGTCGCATGGGTCTCGTCGGCGACCATTTCTCCAGCGGCAAGGTCATGGAGCGCCTCAAGGGCGATCTCAGCATCGGCCATGTGCGCTACTCGACAACGGGTGAAACGATCCTACGGAATGTGCAGCCGCTGTTTGCCGAACTCTGGGGCGGCGGCATCGCCATCGCGCATAACGGCAATCTGACCAACGCCATGACGATCCGTAACGATCTCGTGCGCGCCGGTTCGATCTTCCAGTCCACGTCCGACACCGAAACCATTCTGCAGCTCATCGCCCGTTCGCGCACACCGCGTGTGATGGATCGCTTCGTCGAAGCGCTGGGCCAGATCGAAGGCGCTTACGCCCTCGTCGCCATGACTCCGAAAAAGCTCATCGGCGCACGTGACCCGCTCGGCATCCGCCCGCTCATCCTCGGCGACCTCGGCGGCGCACCGATCCTGTGTTCCGAAACCGTCGCTCTCGACATCATCGGCGCCACCTTCGTCCGCGAGATCGAACCCGGCGAAATTGTTGTTTGCACGCGCAAAGGCATCCAGTCGATCCGCCCCTTCCCGGCGCAGAAGCCGCGGCCTTGCGTGTTTGAATATATTTACTTCGCCCGCCCCGACAGCATTGTCGGCGGTCGCTCTGTCTACAACGTACGTAAATCGCTCGGTCGGGAACTGGCCCGTGAGAGCGGGGTCGAAGCTGACGTTGTGATCCCGGTGCCGGACTCCGGCGTTCCTGCTGCCATCGGCTATGCAAATGAGAGCGGCATCCCGTTTGAACTCGGCATCATCCGCAATCACTATGTGGGCCGCACCTTCATTGAACCGACACAGCACATTCGTCAGCTTGGCGTGAAGCTCAAGCACAATGCCAACCGCGCCGTTGTCGAAGGTAAACGCATCATCCTGATCGACGACAGCATTGTGCGCGGCACGACGTCGGTGAAAATCGTGAAGATGATGTATGAAGCCGGTGCCAAGGAAGTGCATATGCGCATCGCCAGCCCGCCGATCACGCATTCTGATTTCTACGGCATCGACACGCCGGAGCGCGAACAGTTGCTCGCCGCGCAGTATGACCTCGCAGGCATGCGTGACTATATCGGCGTCGACAGCATCGCCTTCATCTCGGTGGACGGGCTCTACCGCGCCATGGGCTATAGCCACCGTGACAATGAACACCCCCAATTCACCGATCATTGCTTCACCGGCGACTATCCGACGCCGTTGACGGATCGCAACGGCGAACCGCGGCGGCAACTGTCGCTGCTCGCCGAGATTGCATAAGAGTAAGCGTCCATGAGTAAACGACTTCAGGGCCGTATCGCGGTCATCACCGGCGCATCACGCGGTATCGGACGTGCGGTGGCGCTCGGCTATGCCGCTGAAGGTGCACATGTGATCCTCGTCGCGCGCACGGTCGGCGGACTGGAAGAAGTCGATGACGAGATTGCCAAGATAGGCGGCAAGGCGACCCTCGTGCCGCTCGACCTCACCGACTTCGACGCGATTGATCGTCTTGGCGCCAACATCTATGAGCGTTGGGGCAAGCTAGATATTCTCGTCGCCAACGCCGGCACGCTCGGTGTGCTGACACCGGTGAGCCACCTTGAAATCAAAGCCTGGGACAAACTAGTCAATACCAACATGACCGCCAACTGGCGTTTGATCCGCTCATTTGATCCGCTGCTGAAACGCTCGGACGCTGGCCGCGCTATCTTTGTTACCTCCGGTGCCGCGCACAAAAACAAACCCTATTGGGGCGGCTATGCGATGAGCAAGGCGGCAATGGAAGCCCTTGTGAAAACATGGGCCGCGGAATGCGCCAACACCAATGTCCGTGCCAACCTACTCAGCCCCGGCCCGACGCGCACGGCCATGCGCAAACAGGCGATGCCCGGCGAAGATGTCAGCACGCTGACGCGCCCCGCCGACCTCGTACCGCTGTTCATTGAAATGGCGATGGCGAATTACGAGAAGAACGGCGAGATCGTCGAATACGCACGCGTTAAGGCGTAAATCCGCAATTCAAACTCGCTGTCGTCCCGTGACTTGATCGCGGGACCCATCCTACATCCAGTGCAAACTCGTCAGTTATTGCGCTTTTTCTTTTCGGCGAACGGGTTCTTACGCGCGCGCATGAAGAGGCGGATCGGCACAGCGGGAATGTCGAAAGCTTCGCGCAGTCCGTTGACGAGATAGCGCTTGTAAGCCGTCGGCACTTCCTCAGCACGACTGGAGAAAACCGCAAAGGTCGGCGGACGGGTTTTCACTTGCGCCATATATTTGAGATTGATCGCGCGGCCTTTGGAGGCCGGCGGCGGATGGCGCGCAACGGCGTCTTCGAGCCAGCGGTTAAGCTTGGCGGTCGGGACACGCGCATTCCACAGTGTATGCACTTTGGCGATGGCGGGCATCAGCTTGTCCGTGCCGCGCCCTGTCAGGGCCGATAGCGTGACAATGGGGAGTCCGCGTACCTGCGGCAGAAGACGGAGCAATTCTTCCTTCAACTCGCGAAGTTTTTCCTGCGGGTTTTCAACCGTGTCCCACTTGTTGACCACAATGATCATGCCGCGGCCTTCGCGTTCCACGAGGTCGGCGATGTGCAGGTCTTGCCGCTCGAAGGGGATGCTGGCGTCGAGCGTGATCGCCACCACTTCAGCGAAGCGAATGGCGCGCAGCGTGTCGGCCACCGACAGTTTTTCGAGCTTGTGAATGACGCGAGCGCGGCGGCGCATGCCGGCGGTATCGAAGAGTTTGACGCGACGGCCGTTCCACATCCATTCAATGCCAATGGCATCACGCGTGATGCCCGCTTCCGGACCCGTCATCATGCGGTCCTCGCCAAGCAGCAAATTGACGAGCGTCGATTTGCCGACATTCGGACGACCGACAACGGCAATGCGCAAAGGCGCGGTGGTGTCCGGTTCCCAGGGCGCATCGGGATCGAACGGTCCGTCGAATTCCTCACCCTCGGCTTCCGCCTCTTCGCGCGCCTGGCGTGCATCGCTCTCGTTCGCGGCATCGGCGTAAGGTTGCAGCGACTGATAGAGCGCCGACAGGCCTTCGCCATGTTCAGCAGACAGGGGAATGGGCGCGCCGAGGCCCAGTTCATAGGCCTCCATGCGACCGGCCTCGCCTGCCCCGCCTTCGCACTTATTGGCGGCGAGAATGACCGGCGTCGGGAACTTGCGCAGGATCTGCGCAAAGCGTTTGTCGAGCGGCGTTACACCGGCGCGGGCATCCATCAGCAGCAAACATATGTCTGCATCCGCGATGGCGGCATCCGTCTGGCGGCGCATACGCGCTTCAAGACTATCGCCTATCGCTTCTTCGAGACCGGCGGTGTCGATGATTGTGAATGTCAGATCGCCAAGGTGAGCTTCACCTTCGCGGCGGTCACGCGTGACGCCGGGGGTGTCGTCCACCAGCGCCAGCTTCTTGCCGACGAGGCGATTGAATAGTGTGGACTTGCCGACATTCGGCCGTCCCACAATGGCGACCTTGAATGGCACCTTGCAGCCTCTCTAGGCGGATCACCCGCCGACCTCAACGCAGCGCGAGCAGCGTGCCGTTGTCGGTCAAAATATACACAATGCCATCGGCCACAATCGGCGCGATCAGGCTATTGCCCGGCAGATCAGTTGTGCCGAGAACTTCTCCTGTCAACGCCGACAGGGTTACGGCCTCGCCAGTTGTCGAAACCAGAATGAGCTTGTCGCTCACAAGCAGCGGACCGCTCCATTCGACCGGATCGGTTTTGTCTTCTTCATCTTCCCAGCGCGTCAGCTTGGTGAGCCAACGAATACGGCCGTCACGGCGCGACATGCCGACGACTTCCTGTTCGGTGGTGACAAGGAAAATATTTTCGCCCGCGAGCCACGGGGTTTGCACGCCCGGCACGTCACGCGTCCAGACGCGTTCACCCGTGCGCAGATCGATCGACACGAAACGACCGGAATGGCTGATGGCGAACACGCGGTCTGAGTCGATGACCGGACGGCCTGCAATATCGTTCAATTCGCTGAGCGACGTGAGATTGCCTGTGCGCGTCAGCGAGTCCGACCAGAGGATCGTGCCGTTTTCGGCGCGCAGCGCGAAAAGCTCGCCCGATGAGTAAGGCGCAATGACGATGGAGCCGACAACTGCAGGGCTCGTTGCAGCGAGAATACCCGCCGCTTCGGTGATGCCGCGATGACGCCAGAGAATTTCGCCCGATTTTTGATCAAAGCAGATCATCTGATTGTCAGAGGTGATTCCAAAGACGCGACCATTGTTGGCGGTCGGCGAGGCGCGGAAAGGCACAATGCCATTGGCGGTCCACAAGACTTTGCCGCTGGAAGCATCCACGCCGTACATGAGGCCGAAGCCCGTGGCGACGAAGAGATTGCCGTTATCAAAGGCGACACCGCCGCCACGCGCTTTTTCGGAATCCTGATCTTCCGGTGTCAGATCAATCGTCCAGAGCTTCTTGCCGGATTTGGCATCGAAGGCGCGCACATGCGCTTCGGAATCGAGAACGAAGACTTTGCCTTCGGCTACAATCGGCGAGGCAACGAGACGGGTCGCGCCGCCGGAGCCGGAACCAGCATTCACGCTCCACAATTTTTCAAGTTTGCCGGTGGCGGCAAGGTGCTGCATGGAGTTTGCGGCGTTGCCGCCGGGCTGCGTCCAATCGGCATTGGCTGTCACCAGCGGCAGCTCGACCGCCTCGTCTTTCAATTCAGGATCGACGACAAGCTTGGTCTCAAGCTCCATCACCGACAGGCGCTTGCCCGGCAGTTTGGGCTTTGAGGGCGAAGACACCATATCGCTCATCGTATCGCAGCCGCCGAGACCAAGGGCGAACACGGCCGCCAGCGTCAGGCAGAAAGCTTTCAAGCGATATCCGGTACGCGTCGAACGCATGTCAAACTCAACGGCCATCTATACTCACTCCGCCTTGGTGTCGGGTGCCACTTGCGCGGGCGCCTCATTGGTGGGAGCGGGCGCGTCCGCTTTCACGTCGTCAGATTCGCTTGCCGCATCTGCCGCGGGCACGGTCGCCGGGCTTACGACAACCGGCGCCAAAATATGCGGTGCCAACAATGCCTGCATCACATGAGCACGGTCGCGCAAACCGGCCTGAGCCGTGGGGTCACCGATGATGGCCGCAAAATTCGCCTGCGCTTCAGCATAGTTTTTGGATTTGTAGGCCGAAAGGCCGAGCAGTTCGCGGGCGCTGTTGCGCCACGGATTGTCAGCTTCGTTGAGCGAGGCAAGACGCGCGTTCATCTCTTCATAGGTCGCCGTGTCCGCCACCAGCATGCCTGCTTTGATCTGCACCATGCCGCGCAACATGGCGGGCGTGGATTTGTCGTTGCCTGCTTTGTCGAGAGCAGCAATGGCTCCCGCTTTGTCGCCGGCCTTCAGCAACGCGTCAGCCTGATGGACAGCGGCGAGCGCAGCGTAGGCAGGCGTTGTGTCGGCAGCGAGCGCGCCAAAGGCAGCGGCGGCTTCTTCGGGCTTCTGAGTGGCGGCGGCAGCGACCACCAGATCATATTGGGCGGATGCGTCATGGGCGCGCGATGTGTTCCAGGCGCGCCAGCCCACAAAGGCAGAGGCCACAAGCACAATCCCGACGGCGAGGCCGACCAGATAGACACCGTATTTTTCCCAGAGTTTGTTCGCTTGTTCGCGGCGAAGATCTTGTTCGATTTCGCTGAAGAGATCGGTCAAGTGAGCACTCCGAGAAGACTGATTGGCAAAAGGCGGGAACGGCGCAACGCTAAAACGCCCCCAGTGACACCTGTGACTGCAGGCGCCGTAAAATAGCTCGTGCTCTGCCTAATGGCAAACCGGAAGCGGCGGCAAACTGCCGCAAATACCTGTTTTTATTTCACTATTTTCATGGCGTAGGTGTTTTCGACCGCCGGAAAGGTGCGCGCCCGCACTTCGCGAGCATATGCCTCGGCGGCACCGGCGATCTGGGCCCCTAAGGTCGCAAATTCCTTGACGAATTTGGGCGCCTTGGGCGACAGGCCCAGCATGTCCTCAAGCACCAGAATCTGACCGTCGCACTCGGCAGACGCGCCGATGCCAATGGTCGGGATCGAAACCTGATGGGTGATGCGGGCGGCCAGCGGCTCGGCCATGCCTTCCATCACAATAGCAAAGGCGCCGGCTTCGGTGACGGCAGCTGCATCTTCCTCAATGGCGGCCCACTCTTCCGGCACGCGGCCTTGAGTCTTGAAACCGCCCAGCGTCTGAACCGATTGCGGCGTCAGGCCGATATGCGCCATCACGGGGATGCCGCGCTCGTTCAAATAACGGATGGTCTCGGCAATGCGCTTGCCGCCTTCCATTTTGACAGCTGTGCAGCCTGTTTCCTTGATCACCCGCACCGCATTGCGGAAGGCAATCTCAGGGCTTTCCTCGTATGACCCGAAGGGCATATCGACCACGACAAGCGCGCGGTCTGTGCCGCGCATCACGGCGGTGCCGTGGGCGATCATCATGTCGAGGGTGACACCCAGCGTAGACTCCATGCCGTACATGACCATGCCGAGCGAGTCGCCCACGAGGATCAGATCGACATAGGGGTCGATAAAACGTGCCGTATGGGCGTGGTAAGCGGTCAGGCAGACCACAGGCTCCCCACCCTTGCGGGCACGGATTTCGGGCACAGTGATACGTTTCGTCTTCGATTGAACGGACATCGGATCATCCTTACTCAATGCGGCGACTTGCTTCATACATGCAAGCGCACGGGGATTGGCGGACATGGCCGGATGCCATGGCGAAAAAGTCTTGTGTATCAAGACCTTAGATGCCTCCCGGCACCTTCCCTGATCCTTATATGCGGACTGTAGCCGACCCTGACAAGAGGCGCAAACCGAAGCTTTTATGCCTCCTGGGCCGCCTGCCCTCCCGGCAGGCCGACGATCTCCCGATAGGCAACGGAGAGCATGGTGATCTGCGTCATCAAGAAGTAGAGATACACCGCAAGGTAGATGACAACAGTTGCGGCAAGTATGGCCGGCGAACTTGAAACACTCGCAAACCCCGCCGCACCGACAAGGGCAAAAATGGCGATGATCACGATGATCGCGATCAATGCAAGCAGGAGCGACACTCCCAACATTCGCCAGGTGTTGCCCGAACTCGCACGAAACACGGCGAAAACGCGGCCTCCCGCACCAACAGACGCATCAGGCAATGCCAGCGAGAGGCGCAACCACATACCGATTGCCATGAAATACAAAAACAGAAACAGAAAAGAAGCGGCAATCTTGATCGCTACTGAATCAGTCATGGCCAACAAGAGGGTAGCCGGAATAAACAGGACCAAACCACAAGCGGCCAGCAAAACAATTTTCAGCAATGCAAAAAGGTAGGTCCCGTCTTCCCTCCGTAGGCCGATGACACCCCCGTCGCCATTCGCCCCTTCGCCAAGCAGGACCAGACGGTGCCAGCGCACTGCCGCAACAGCCGAGGCAAGCGCCATAAGAAGCTGCGCGCCATAGACCTTCCAAACATTGCCACCGGCATTGATCAATTCCGCTGCCGCTGCGATTGCCGCAAGATCGGGACCACCGTCGTTGGCGGTAAATGCCGCAAAATAACCGATGCTGTCATACACCCAGACCAACAGCCCTGCTGCCGCGAGCAGGACCAGAACAGCCGGCCAAGCAGCGAAAAGTAGCTGAAAATAATGGCGCGTCACGCCCGACAACACTTCGCCAACTGACGCAAAAACCGGCAATTTACGCATGTTCCGTCCCCCGAAAATTCCCCAGAGGACAGACTAAACGACACGCCGCATAAGGCGCAAGGTGTGAATTACACCGTGTCCTGACGATCTAAATCGGCCGCCATAGCTCCCGGCGGGCCAATTAATTCGCGGTAGGCGATGGCGAGCACGGCGACATTGACGATGGCAAAAAAGATCGACACGACAGACGAAAAAACCATCGCCAAAAACACCGGCAGACCTGCCGCAAGTACTATTGTTACAACGATAAGCAACGGCAGGCTGGCCAAAACACTGAGTGCGGCGATGCGCCAGAAATTGCCACGTGTGCGCTCCAGCACCATCCGCACGTTGAGCGGTTCGTCAATCGCGACCGCGGGCAGAAGCAAAAGGAGCCGCACCAGAAAATATATGCCGACGAATGACAGCATGATGCCGAAGAAACCGATCAGTGATCCGGCAGCACCTGTCGAGGCGATCACACCACGCAAATATTCAGCTGGTGGAAATTCCGGCGGGCCACCGAACAAGAGGCTCGGCACAGCCAGCATGACCAGACCGAGACAGACGAACAAGAACCGCGCCTCGCGACGACCGAAGTTGATCTGATAAGCGCCCTCGGGCTTAGCACCGAGCAAAATGAAGCGATACCAGGCGACCGACACAATTGCCCACAGAAAGAAAGTCGCCAGTTCAACCAGAACGCTGAGCAACAAATTGCCATTGAGAGGAAGGACCCCGCCAACAACGCTGAAAGCCAGATAGAGTGAGCCCGGCAACCAGATCAGCCGCAGCATCTCACCCAGATTGTTCCAAGCCCCGCTATAGGCTTCGCGCAAAGCGGCCAGTACATCGAGCTTCTTGGGGTTGAATTCATCATGCATGTCGCTGAACGGACCACGCTGCTGGTCGCTCATGGCTGCTCCCCCTCGCCTTGCGCCAATCTGGCGTCAATAAGCGACACGCTATTGCTGTAGTCTTTGTTGTCAGGCGCGAGCGTCGCGGCCATTGCATAATCTTTGCGGGCATTGTCGAGCTGGCCTGCGGCTTCCAGCACAGCTCCGCGCGTGTAGAAGGATGCCGCGCGTTCGCTGTCGAGCTTGACCGCGACGTTGGCGTCGTTCAGCGCATTTTTCAATTCGCCCATTTCGCGGCGCGCATTGGCGCGGTTGGCGTAGATCATCGCGTCGTTGGGGGCGAGCTTCAGGGCGGCGGTATAATCCACCACCGCCCGTTGGAATTCCCTGATATTGCGGAATGCCACACCGCGATTGATGAGCGCGCCGACAAGCTCGTCGCTGTCGAGATCGCCGGACTCGATTGCCGCCGTGCAATAGTTGATGGCGGCATTCATGTTGCCGCTGCGAAACTGGTCGTAGCAATTATTGCTGGCCTCGATGCCCGCACTTGCAGCATGGCCGATTGTCGGAACCACTACCGACATCACCAACGCCACCAAACCAAAACGGATCATTCCCGAACTCCTTCGCCACACAAGGAAGTCAGACTAGCCTTGTTTGGGCAAAGAAGAAATCAGACAGATGAATTTCAGGAAAATGCCGCAACAGCGACGGCGGTGTTCATAAAGTCCCGAAACCGCAGCCAGCGTTCGCCACGCAGGGTGATGACATGAACAAAGTCAGAATCGATGATACGGCCTGTTGACAGGGCGCGCAGGTTGAGGTGTCCGGTGACAATGACCTTATCCCTTACCCCGTAGATTTCCTCGGCGTCGAACTGGTTGATTTCGACCGATGACAGCACTGTCTCGAAGAAGCGTTCGGCGTCGGTAATGCCACTATAGGTTCCGGCATAGGGGATGACAGAAGGTCCGTAAAATTCGACGATAATTTCAGGATCAAGATATTTCAGAATTTCGGGAATGTTCTTCGCGCCGAATGCCTCGAACAGTTTCTGTGTCGCGGCGATATTCTTGTCCACTGAGCTCATCACATAGCTTCCTTACTTTTCTTGATTGTGAGAAACAATTTGTCGATGCCGTGGTTGAGCAGACTTGCCCGTTGCGGCACCGGCGCTTCGGCCAGCGCGATGTCGCTCCAATGGTCGAGCGCGGCATTGATCAGCGAGCGCGCCTCCATGCGGGCGAGCGCCGAGCCGAGACAATGATGGATGCCGACGCCGAATGTCAGTTGCTTGTTGAGGTTGCGACGATCCATGTCGAAGCGATGCGGATCAGGAAAGACCGTCGCGTCGTGATTGGCAGCGGCATAGAAAAGCGCCACCCAATCACCGGTCTTCAACATGCATCCACCCACCACCACATCTTCTGTAACCATGCGAAACAAGCGCTGCGGCGGACCGCTGTGGCGCAGGGACTCGTCGATGAAAGCGCCCACCATGGCGCGATCATCCGTCAGCCGCGCGCGCACGTCCGGCATGGTCGCTAGATTATGCAGGAGATTGCCCAGCAGAAATGTCGTGGTCTCGGCACCAGCCACGACAAGTGTGATGCAGAAGCGGATCACTTCACCAAGCGACAGACGGCCTTCTGGCGTTTTCGCACGCAGCAACGCAGCAATCAAACCGTCGGGCACGTCTTCGTTGTTGTTGATCCTCGTGTCGAGTGCCGTCACGATTTCCGTAAAATAACCAAACAGCTCGCCGTTACTCCGCTCCCGCTCGGCTGGCGTCATATCAGCTGACAGCATGAAGGCCGTACCCCAGCCGCGGAAGCGGTCGAAAACCGCATCATCCAGTCCGAGCAAACCCGCCATCACGCGCGCCGGAATAACGGAGGACAGGGTCGCCATCGCCTCCATGCGCCCCTCACAGACGGCTTTGACCATGCCGTCAACGATCTCGCGCACCCAAGGATCGAGCGCCTCTATGCGGGGCCGCGAAAAGGCGAGATTGACGATGTTACGCAACCGGTCATGTTCGGGGTTGTCATGATTGACGAGCATCAGCGTCGGCGCGGAAGAACTTTCCTGCAGATCATCGCGCGATGAAAAAATGCGGTGATCGCGCGACGCTGCTGCCACATGCGCATAATCGAGCAGCACCCAGGCGTTCACCGCCTCATCCACCCCGGGAATGGTGCCGGGCGGGTAATCCCGATAGCCCTGCACCGGCGCATAGGGGCGCAATTCGTCGTAAAGCGCATAGGGGGAGGCAATAGTATCGGGGTGCGGCAATGCCGCGACCAATGCCGCCACTGCTTCCTGTTCGTTCCTGCCTGCCAATGCCATTTGCGCCCTCTTCTTTTGTCGCCTACTTAAATCATTCTCCTTCTAAATTATTTACTTTGTAAACTGTTTTGTTACGCCATCACCCCGTCTCTTCGGCTAGACTCAGGGCAGCCCTGACATCCCGTCTCACCCGAAAGTAATTTGCGTGGTTGAAAAGAAACCTGAACGAATCACCAAACCCAAAAAAGCGGTCCCTGCGAAAGCGCCCAAAAATGCGGCGCTGCTTTTTCTCGAGCACTATTATCCGATCCACTACAAGGCGGGCATCGGCGTCGAGGACGCTTTGCGCGGCGGGCTTCTCGGTCGCCATCAGGTGGCGATCCTCTGGCTCATTCATTCGGAAGGTCGTCAGGGCCGCGCGATGAACCGCAAGGCCATCGAGCAGTCGCTTTCCACATGGTTTGAAATTTCCGGCGCGGCCATCACCAAGGCGCTGCGCTCCATGGCACAGGCCCCGCTCGATCTTGTGACGCTGAGGGAAGACCCAGCGTCAGGCCGCGAAAAGATCGTCAGCCTGACGCCCAAGGGCGAAGTGCACCTCAAGCGCATGATCGCGCAAGGCACAGCCTATGTTCAGCGTATCATCGACCCGATGAGCGATGAGGAAATCAATAACGGGCTGCACTTCTTCCAGCGCATCGGCGCGGTCGTGGACAAACTGAAATAAGTTGGCGGAAGCTTAGGACGCCAACCGTTTTTTGAAGAAGGCGAGAATTTCGTCGCGCGCGGCAATTGTCGGCTGCCCGGCCTCGTCAATCAGATGGGCTGTGACGACGCTATGCGGTGTCGTTACAAACTGCGTGAAGAACGGCGCTGTCGGTTTGCCCGCTGCGCTGTCCGGCAGCACCCGCGTGACGAGCCGGTCGCCCAGCGCCTGCGAGAAGGCCGCAAAGCGTTCAGCCTTGCAGAAACTGTCACCGGCGAAGCGATAGGCCATCACGGTGAGATCATCCTTGTCGAGCCGCTGGCGGACGGCGCGCAACTCATCGTCAGGAATGCCTGTGCCTGCCGGATCATCAAGCGGCAATGATGGCTGTGACAGCACCGGCGCGAGCACCGACTTTTCCAGCGACATCGACAGTGCGAAATTGCCAGTGAAGCACATGCCGATGGCACCAACACCGGGACCGCCGCATTCATCATGGGCAAACTTCGCGAGCAACCTCAGCCATTGTGTAACGGGACTTGACCCGCCACCGGCAAAGGCGCGGAACTCGGCACTGACACAGGCCTTACGAAACACCGCACCCGCCTCCTCCGCAGACTGCACCGCGCCATCGCGGCCAAAGAGCGACGGCATATAGACGGTGAAGCCCGCGTCTCGCACCCAGCGGCTGAACCGCGCGACATGAGGACTGATGCCGGGCATTTCGGTCATGACGATGACGGCTGGCCCCGAACCGGTGACATGCACCACCTTCGTCTCGCCATCGAGCGTGATTTTGCGTGGAACAAAATCTTCAAGCAGGTCGTCCTCGGTCATGGAGCGTGTCGGCATCGGCATTGATCCTTCGGAAGCAGGTTGGCAACAACAGGCATGCCGCACCTTTGGCATGCGGGTTGATTTTCACGCCAACAGCAAAACCGAGCCAGAGTCAAAAACGACAATGTTGAGGGATATTTTGCCAATTCAAATTTTTGCGGGAATCTTCTTGATTGGTTTAACGATCAACTATATATTGTTTATCATTAAACTATATGAGGCGACCCATGACGACGCGTCGGAATTTCATCAAGATCATCGGTGGTGGTGCCATTGTGGCTGCGGGCGCAGCTGTCTGCATCACGGCCTTTCCACCCTTCCTACCTGATGCCGCAGAAGCGTGGCACAACCCCGGCGCGGGTGAGACCGACATCCGCCGCATTGCGCTGAGCTACGCTCTGCTTGCGCCCAATCCGCACAATATGCAGCCCTGGCTCGTGGACCTTGCAACGCCAGACACGGCCATCCTGTCGCTCGACACGGAACGCCTCCTACCCGCGACCGATCCCTTTGGGCGGCAGATCATCGTTGGTTGCGGCGCGTTTCTGGAATTGATGGTGCTGGCGGCGAACGCACATGGCGCAGACGTCCGGATCAAACTCTGGCCATTGGGTGAGCCGGACGCGCATCTCGACGCCCGCCCCTTCGCGACGGTGACGTTCAGCGAGGCGACACCGGTCAAAGACCCGTTGTTCGATCACATACTTTCCCGCCGCACCAATCGCGAACCCTATGACCCCGCGCATGTGCCCGCCGCGGACGACCTTCAGGCGATCGTCGCTTCCGGGACGTCCGGCACTGACCTCCGCGGCGATTTTACAAACGAACCTCAACCTGTGGCCGCCCTCCGCGACATTGTCTGGCGTGGCTGGACGCGGGAGATGCACACGCAGGCAGCAGTCGCCGAATCCGTCAAGGTCATGCGCATCGGCGACCGCGCCATCGCGGCGCACCGCGACGGGCTCACGCTTGGCGGACCGCTGATGAACCTCTTAGGCGCAACAGGGATCATCACCCGCGAGGTCCTTCTTGATCCCGACTCAAGTGCAAACGCTCAAGGTGCCGTCATGTGGAAGGAAATGGCTGATACGGCCCCTGCTTTCATCTGGATCGCAGGAGGCGACAATACCCGCACCACGCAAATTGCTGCCGGACGCGCCTATGCCCGCCTGAACCTCGCGGCCGCCGCGCGCGAATTGTCAATGCATCCCTGGAGCATGGGTTTGCAGGAGTATCCCGAAATGGCGGACCTATACGCAGAGCAGCAGAGCCAACTCGGTGGCACAAGCGCCGCACCGGTTCAGATGCTCGCACGCATCGGATATGCTCGCGCCATACCGCCCGCGCCACGACGCGGACTTGAGGCCCTTATGAAAGTCTGAGGAATGTCCGACAAACGGCTTGATACGCAAGCATTCTGGTTTGAAGTCTTCAACGAAATCGGCATCATCGAGCAACTTTCGCGCAATGCCTTCGAGCGCGTCATGCCGGAGGGATTGTCGCTGGCGGGCTTCACCGTCCTCAATCATTTTGTCCGGCTGGAAAAGACGGAGGCCGCACCGAGCGAATTGGCTTCCGCCTTTCAGATCACCAAAGGTGCGATGACCAACACATTGAAGCGGCTGGAGGCACTCGGCTATGCGACACTGACCGCCAATCCGAGCGATGGTCGTGGCAAGATTGTGCGGATCACAGTCAAGGGCCGCAAAGCGCGCGATAAGTCCATCGCCGCCCTTGCACCTCAACTCATCGATGTCGCCAAATCATTGCCGAGCAGCGACGCGCTCGCTGCCCTGCCGTTCCTCCGGCAATTGCGCATCTTCCTCGATGCGCAACGCGACGCGCCTCACTCGTCCGGTCGATAAATATCCATCGCGAGAATGGTGACGGTTTCATCACCGTCATTGCGCCACCAATGGCTCACCGTGTGATCGGCGGATACCACGTCGCCCGCCTTGTAGGTGGTCTCGACGCCGTCACGCGTTTCAATGGTGGTACCGGCCAGCACATATTCGATGGACGGGCGCGTGTCATGAGCGTGAAAACCCACCACGCCACCTTTTTCCAGCGTCAGAATACGCATCCGCATGTGCCGGTTGCCTGTCGTCTCAAATTCCGGCGCGAGCGGCATTTCGGCAAGGAGCTCGCCCGACAGCCCTATATTTTCTGTCGGCACGTCTCCAGCGAGCACCGATGACGAGATTGTCAGGCACGCGACAACGGCCATTTTCAGAATGTGTTTCATCACTGCTCTTCCCTCCCTGTCTCTGCTCCGCCTATTCAATCACGCCCTTCCGGTGCGCCAAGCGGAAAATAGTGCCTATAAGGACGCGCTTCGTCGAGAGCACGGGCGTAGGAAGGCCGCGTGATCAGCCGCTGACGGTAGGCTTTGAGATTACTGAATTGTTCGCCAATGGCATGGCTCCAATCCGCATAGAGAAGATGCGGCGCAGCGGCGCAATCGGCCATGCTGAATGTGTTCACCGCCCATTCGCGACCTTCCATGCGCCGATCGAGAATTTCATAAGCCGTGTCGAGCGCCGTCTTCCAGCGCGCGCCGCCATCGTCGACTTCACGACCTAAAGCCGCAAACACGAGACGTCCTTGCGGATAACCAACATAATTGTCGAAGAAACGATCCCACATGCGAACCTCCGCAGCTTCCAACGGATCGGCAGGGATAAGGCGGGAGGTATCAGGAAACCTTGCTTCAAGATATTCAATGATGCCCGTCGCTTCAAAGACAGTCCGGTCGCCATCAACCAGCACCGGAAACCGGCCGATAGGCCAGAGCGACGCAAACTCACTCTGCACCGGCTCGCTGCCGTCGATGAGTTTCGTTTCATATTCCAACCCTTTTTCATAAAGGGCCGTTTCGGCTTTATGACAATAGGACGAGAACGGATGGTAATAAAGTTTCAGAGACATACTCGTGATCCTCTGCTTGGTGACGCTGCCGCTTAGGTTTCGGACTTTCGATTTTCAATATGTTGCGATCAGCTTAGCCTGGCTCACTCAACGGCCATTTTCCTTCTTTTTTCGAACACGATGTGGATCGCGGCGGCGGTCGCTACACGCTCGGCGACTAAAAACCCCAGATCAATCAGATCGATCCCGGCGAACATCGCCTCACCACGCCCTAAAGCCACAGGCGAAATGGCGAAGTGCATCTCGTCGATCAGTCCGGCCTGAAGATATTGCCGGACAACCGACACGCCACCGGCGATCTTGACGTTTTTATCTCCGGCTACGGCCTTAGCTTTTTCAAGTGCCGTTTCGATGCCATCAACAACGAAATGAAAGGTCGTACCACCCTCCATTTCAATCGGATCGCGCGAATGATGGGTGAGTATGAAAGTCGGGGCGTGATAGGGTGGATTGTCGCCCCACCAACCTCTCCATGCCTCGTCAGACCAGCCGCCGCGGATGGGGCCGAACATGTTGCGCCCCATGATAAAGGCCCCGAATCCGTTCATTGACCGAATGGCATAGTCGTTGTCGATGCCCTCGGAACCGCCCTCTGCTCCGATCATCTGTTTAAACATCCTCGTGCCGACCATCCACGTGTGCAGCCCTTCGCCACGCTTTCCGAGTGGGTCTTCGAGACTCTGATCCCGCCCGGCGCCGAAGCCGTCGATGGACAGCGAAAAGCCCGAAACGATTACCTTGCTCATATCGCCTCACACCTGTATGCGGTTCGCAACCAGTTGTGATTTAACGAAACCGTCTCTATATTGCAATCGGTTTTTTGGGAAGATCATATGACCAAACCGATCCGATCAGGATGCCCGATCAACCTTACACTTGAGACACTCGGCGACCGCTGGAGCCTGATCGTCATCCGCGACATCATGTTCGGAAACCGCAGGCACTACCGCGACCTGCTCAACCATTCCGAAGAAGGTATCGCGTCCAACATTCTTGCGGACCGGCTGAAAAAATTGGTCGACTCTGGTCTTCTATCAACAAGCCCCGATCCGACGCACAAACAGAAGACGATCTACAGCCTCACCGAGCCGGCTATCCAACTGGTGCCTCTTCTTGCTCAGATGGGTGCCTGGGGTCGGCGCTTCACCCCAGCAACACCGGAACTATCGATCCGGGCACAGATTCTGGAGGATGGTGGACCAAAGATGTGGGGGGCATTCATGACCGAATTGCGTAGTCTGCATCTCGGACACAAGGTGCCAAAGCGGTCGATTATCAAGGAACTGACTGACGCATACAAAGCGGTGATCAAACAGCAGGCGTGAGCGGACTGTCCTTACAATCCATTATCGGCGGCCAACGGGAGATGCAGATGTAGGAGTGCTCGATAGCTATCGTCCTCTAGCGACGATCAGATATATCGATGAACACACCACACAATCCCGTACGGCCCTCTTACTCCCACTCGATGATCAATTGAAATAGCATCTACCTGTAATATATATAATATTTTTCGTAAAAATCTTAAATACCGTCAAATATACCGTCAATTTCCTACACTTATGAAAAGATTGACTTTATGCGGTCTCAGAGCCTGCTCCAAAAAGGAGTGAGTGATTTCAGCGACTTATGATTCTCTGTGATTTGCGAAGACCACGGAGGATCAGATGGCCTGGACTGAAATCACTCGCCGGCAGTATGAGCGGCGTTGCGCG
>JAUSLL010000131.1 GCA_030649335.1 Parvibaculum sp.
CGTGCCCGATGGTGATGTCGCTGACGTCGCCGTTGTCGTCGTCAATTCCGGCGGCACAGGCGAGCAGGGCATCTCGCTCGCCGTCGTCGATCTCAAAGGCGCAGGCGTCACACGCGAAGTGCTCCGCACCATCGACCCGACGCGTTCGCAGGCAACCATCACGTTCAAAGACGCTGCTGCCGAACTGATGGGTCCGGCAGGGCAGGGCTGGAGCCAGCTCTCGCGTATCCTCGACGGTGCCGCCGTGCTCTTTGCTTTTGAACAGGTCGGTGGTTCAGAAGCTGCCATCGAAATGGCACGCGACTATTCGCTGGAGCGTTACGCCTTCGGTCGCCAGATCGGTTCCTATCAGGCCATCAAGCACAAGCTGGCCGATATGTACGTGAAAAAAGAACTGGCGAAATCCAACGCCTATTTCGGCGCGATGATGCTCAACGACGACGGCGCCGAATTGCCTGAAGCCGCCGCTGCCTCGCGCCTCGCAGGCAATGACGCCTATGTCTTCGCCGCGCAGGAAAGCCTCCAGACGCATGGTGGCATCGGCTACACATGGGAAGCCGACACTCAGTTCCATTATCGCCGCGCGAAATTGCTTGCGCTCACCATTGGCAGCTCTGCCCAGTGGAAAGAAAAACTCGCCGCCCGCCTTGAAGCCAAAAACGCAGCTTGAAGCCGCAGCGCGAAACAAAATCAGGAGATCGATAAAATGGATTTCAACGACACACCGGAAGAAGCCAAATACCGCGCCGAAGTGCGTGCCTGGCTCGACAAGAACGCCATCCGCAAATCAGACGCCAAGGACGCGGAACAGTCCAAGACGCTCGAAGACCTGCTGAAGCGCTCCAAAGCCTGGCAGGCCAAGAAGGCCGAAAACGGCTATGCCTGCATCACATGGCCCAAAGAATGGGGCGGCGGTGGCGGCACCACGATCAACAACGTGATCTATGGTCAGGAAGAATCGAACTACGCCGTCACAGGCAGCGTGTTTGCGATCGGCCTTGGCATGTGCATCCCGACAGTCATGTATTGGGGTTCCGACGAGCACAAAGAACGCTTCGTGAAACCCGCCGTGCGTGGCGATGAAATCTGGTGCCAGCTCTTCTCCGAACCCGCCGGTGGTTCGGACGTTGCCGGTCTGCGCACACGCGCCGAAAAAGACGGCGACGAATGGGTCATCAACGGCCAGAAGGTCTGGACATCGGGCGCGCATTATTGCGATTACGGCATCGTGCTCGTGCGTACCGATCCCAATGTGCCCAAGCACAAGGGCCTCACCATGTTCTGGGTGGACATGAAGAGCGCCGGCGTCGAAGTGCGTCCGATCAAGCAGATGTCGGGCGACGCGAACTTCAACGAAGTCTTCTTCACCAATGTCCGCGTTCACGACAATCAGCGTCTCGGCAATACGGGCGACGGCTGGAAAGTGGCGCTCACCACATTGATGAACGAACGCCTCGCGGTCGGTGGTTCACAGGGCAATGCCGACGTGGCCGAGTTGATCAAGCTCGCCCGCGACACCGAAATCGACGGCAAGCCCGCCATCAGCAATGGTGCCGTACGCGAGCGCATCGCCGATTGGTACGTGCAGGCGCAGGGCTTGAAGTTCACGCGTCTTCGCACGTTGACAGCTTTGTCCAAGGGCGAAACACCCGGACCCGAAAGCTCCATCTCCAAGATCATCGCCGCCAAGAAGATGCAGGACCTTGGCTCATTCGGCATGGACCTTCAGGACATGGGCGGCATTATCCGTGACCGGAACATGTCACCGGAAGAGGGTGCCTATACCGAACAATGGATGGGTGCTGCGGGCTACCGCATCGCCGGTGGTACAGACGAAATCTTGCGCAACATTGTCGCCGAGCGCGTTCTTGGAATGCCCTCCGACATCCGTGTCGACAAAGACCTGCCCTTTAATCAGGCGCCCAAAGGCAAATAATAAGCCTTAACCAAACTGCGAGAGCCCGTGTGGGAGACCCACGCGGGCTTTTCCTTTGTCATATGGCTCGTGCTAGGTTGCGGACGAAGGCCAACCACGCGCGGCAGATGAGATTGAGAAATTTTTTGAGCCGGATCATTTCCACGGTGCGGACCGCAGGACGCGGCCTCCTGCCGCCATGGAAAAACCGTCGCACACCTTGGGCCATCATTGCCGCGCTCATGCTCTTTGCGCTCGGCAATCTTGTCTTCTGGATGGTGCATGTGCCCTCCGTCCCGCAAGGGCTGGAGGCTATCAAAAAGAGCGGGCGGCTCGTCGTTCTCACGCGTCTTGCCCCCACCACCTATTATCTTGGCACGGAAGGTCAAACCGGCTTTGAGTATCTGCTGACGCAGGCGCTCGGCAAATCATTGGGCGTCGAGGTCGAATACCGGACCTATGAAGGCCCCGTGGATATGCTCGACGCGCTGCGTGGCCGCAAAGGCAATATCGCCGCCACAGGTGTCCTCGTCGAAGAGGCGCTCAAGGAAGAACTCGCCGAAGGGCCGGGCTATCAGACGGTGAGCGACATCATGGTTTGTCGCCGCAACATCGACCTGCCGAAATCCGTCAAGGATCTGGGCCCGCTCCAAATCTGGGTCAGCGCCGGCACGTCAGCCGCCGAGCGCCTGATCGCCGCGCAATCCGACCTCGCGGCCACGCCCGACACCCCGCGCGCCGCCATTGTCGATGTGGCGCAATCCGTCGAAACACTCTTTGCAGCGGTTTCAGCAGGCAATCTCGATTGCACAGCCGCCAACAGCATCGAGTTCAAGGTCAACAATCCTTTCTATCCCGATCTCGTTGAAGCCTTCTCGCTCGGCGGCGATGATCAACTCACTTGGCTTTTCGCGCCGGGTGCCGATGATCTCGCCGTCTATGTGAAAACATGGATGGCAGCTCAGAAAAAATCAGGGGCGCTTGGTGATATGTCGCGCCGCTTCTTCGGCTTTCTGCCGCCCTTCGACTATGTCGATGTGCGTGCCTTCAATAAGGCGGTCGAGACGACTTTGCCGGAATACGAAAAAACCATGCGCGACGCCGCCCGCGACACAGGCCTGCCGTGGCAGCTCATCGCCGCTGTCGCCTATCAGGAAAGCCATTGGGACCCCGAAGCCCGCAGCCACACAGGCGTACGCGGCATCATGATGCTGACCGAGAACACCGCGACCCATCTCGGCGTGGAAAACCGTCTCGATCCTGTCGAAAGCCTGAAGGCAGGCGCGGCCTATATCGCCTATTTGCGGGGCCGCATTCCCGAAGCCGTGGAGGAGCCGGACCGCCTCTGGTTTGCGCTCGCAGCCTACAACATGGGCTACGGCCACTTGCTCGATGCCCGCGCGCTTGCCGAAAGCCTTGGCCTCAATAAGAATCGCTGGACCGACCTGCGTCGCGCCCTGTCCATGATGGGCAATCCCGCCTATGCCAGCCGCCTCAAATTCGGTCCCGCCAAGGGTGGTCAGGCATTGCGATTTGTCCAGCAAGTCCGCGCTTATCAGCACATTCTTGAAGCCCCCCGATAGTTTTGCTATATCGCTTATTTAGGGTACGCACCCTAATTACCCTGTGGCCGGAAAATGGTCTAAACAGGACCCTTCATCATGGGAGAATGACGTGACGCTTGTGGTTAGCAACAGAGGCCCGAAATCCGAACCTAAAACGGTGCAAATCGCCATTCTCGGCGCAGGCATGGGCGGGCTCGGCATGGCGGCCACGCTGCGCCGCGCCGGCATCGACAGTTTCACCATTTTCGAAAAAGGCGACGATGTCGGCGGCACATGGCGCGACAATCATTACCCCGGCTCCGGCTGCGACGTGCCCTCGCATCTCTATTCATTTTCGTTTGAGCCCAAGCTCGACTGGACGCGCAAATTCGCCAAGCAGCCGGAAATCCATGCTTACCAACTTCAACTGACGCGCAAATACGGTCTGCGTCCCTTCATCCGTTTCAACACGGAAGTCACCGAAAGCCGCTTCGACGATGCAACGGGCCTCTGGAACATCACGACAGCAAATGGTAAGACCATCACCGCCAACGTTGTCGTCTCCGCACTCGGCCAGTTGAACCGACCTGCTTATCCGAAAATCGAAGGCACCGAAAATTTCAAGGGCGATACGTTCCATTCCGCCCGCTGGGACTACGGCGTTGACCTCAAGGGCAAAAACGTCTGCGTCATTGGCAATGGCGCCAGCGCCATTCAGTTCGTGCCGGAGATCGTCAGCAAGGTCAAAAAACTCAGCATCTTCCAGCGTTCGCCCAATTGGGTGGTGGCAAAGCCAGACCGTCCTTATACGGATTTTGAGCAGTCCATGTTCCAGCGCTTCCCGTTTCTCGTGAAGCTGCACCGCTGGATGATCTATCTGGGTCTGGAACGCAACTTCTTGGCGTTCAAGCGTGGCAGCCTGTTCAGTAAATTGTTTGAAAAAGCAGGCCGCAAGGAACTCGACACCTACATCACCGATCCCAAGCTCAAGGAAATCCTGACACCGGATTATCCCGCAGGCTGCAAACGCGTGTTGATTTCCAATGATTGGTACCCCGCCATTTCACAACCCAATTGCGAAACGCTGACGAGCCACATCGCGCGCATTTCCGAAAATGCCGTCGTCACCGCCGATGGCGTCAGCCACCCCGCCGACGTCATCATCTATTCGACCGGCTTTGCGACAATGGATTTCCTCGCGCCTATGAAAGTCACAGGCCTCAACGGTCAGGACCTCAACAACGTGTGGCGCAACGGCGCGGAAGCACATCGCGGCGTCGCGGTATCGGGCTTCCCCAATTTCTTCATGCTCTATGGTCCGAACACAAATCTCGGCCACAACTCGATCATCTTCATGCTCGAATGCCAGATCAACTACATCATGCAAGCGGTCAACACGCTGCAAAACCCCAAGCTGCGTTGGATGGACGTCCACGATTATTCGTCAAAGGGCTTCAACGAAGAACTGCAAAAAGACATGCAGAGCACAGTCTGGGCTGGTGGTTGTTCAAGTTGGTATAAGAACGAAGCAGGCAAGGTGACCAACAACTGGTCAAGCTTCACCACCAAATACTGGTGGCAAATGCGCCATCTCGACCTTGACGAATATTCCCTCGTCGGCTGAAACAAAAATGGCCCGACAATGTCGGGCCATTTCCATAATGAGCGGGGCGCGCAACCCTCAGTCGATCTGACCTTCGCGCACAATGCGTTCATGCCCGTCGGTCGTGTTCTTCACGCGATATTGATAGCCGTCGCCTTCGGACGGCAGCAGGCGCACCACTTCGTACTGCCCGCGCGTCTTGGCGAGATAGGATCCGCCGGGATGGAATTCGACCAATTCCCCGACCTTGAACTTGTGGTTACCCATGAAAGACTCCTGCACGCCGGGCCGGAAAGCCCGCGTATTGCGACGCTGTCGCTGAATGAGATGGCGCATGTATGCGTCTAAAGCACCGAAACTGCAAGATTTATCGTCAAATCCGCCGTTTCCCGCCGGAAACAACAGGCGACGCACGCGTTAACCAGTTAAACTGACAACACGCGCGCGAACGGCGCGCCAAAAAATGGAGAGTGATTTTGGCCAAAGGTCAGATGAAGAGTAACAAGGAAAAGAAGAAGCCGAAGCAGGACAAAAAGGCGAAAGCTGCTGGCAGCTCAACCAC
>JAUSLL010000004.1 GCA_030649335.1 Parvibaculum sp.
CAACGTAACTGACGCATTTTATCTGTATAAAGAAAAAAAATATGCGAACGATGCGCCGTGCCAAGTATAACTCCGTCATCTGATAATATCGGCAAAGTCGGTTTGAGGGGGGGCAGGGTGTCGCACAACAAAAAAGGCCGGAGCATTGCTCCGGCCTTTCTGTTTAGCGTGCGTAGAAATTACACGCTGAAATACATATCGAATTCGACCGGATGCGGCGTCATTTCGTAACGCAGGCATTCTTCCCACTTCAGGTCGACGTAAGCGTCGATCTGTTGCTTGGAGAAGACGCCGCCCTTGAGCAGGAAGTCGTGGTCGGCTTCGACCGCGAGCAGGGCTTCGCGCAGGCTGCCGCAAACTGTCGGGATCTGCTTCAGCTCTTCCGGCGGCAGGTGATAAAGGTCCTTGTCCATCGGTGCGCCCGGATCGATCTTGTTTTCGATACCGTCAAGACCGGCCATCAGCATGGCAGAGAAGGCGAGATAGGGGTTCGCCGTCGGATCGGGGAAACGGATTTCGATACGCTTCGACTTCGGCGACGTGCCGTGCGGGATACGGCAAGAAGCAGAACGGTTGCGCGCGGAGTAGGCGAGCAGCACGGGGGCTTCGTAGCCGGGCACGAGGCGCTTGTAGGAGTTGGTGGAGGGGTTGGTGAAGGCGTTGAGCGCCTTGGCATGCTTCAGGATGCCGCCGATGTACCAAAGGCATTCCTGGCTGAGGTCGGCATATTTGTTGCCGGCGAACAGCGGCTTGCCGCCCTTCCAGATCGACTGATGGCAATGCATGCCCGAGCCGTTGTCACCGAACACAGGCTTCGGCATGAAGGTTGCCGTCTTGCCGTAAGCGTTGGCGACGTTGTGGATCACATACTTGTAGATCTGCATGTGGTCGGCAGCTTTGGTCAGCGTCTGGAACTTCGTGCCAAGCTCGTGCTGGGCGGAAGCCACTTCGTGATGGTGCTTTTCAATCGAAAGGCCCATCTCTTCCATGACGGTCAGCATTTCGCCGCGCAGGTCCTGCGCCGAGTCAATCGGATTCACAGGGAAATAACCGCCCTTAGTGCGAACGCGATGGCCCATGTTGCCGGTTTCGTAGTGTGTGTCGGAATTGGTCGGCAGTTCGACGCTGTCGAGTTCAAAGCCGGTCTTGTAGGGCGACGTGGAAAATTTCACATCGTCGAAAATGAAGAATTCGGCTTCCGGGCCGAACACAACCGTGTCGCCGAAGCCGCCGGACTGCACATAGGCTTCCGCACGCTTCGCGGTCGAGCGCGGGTCACGGTCGTAAAGTTCGCCGGACGGCTCGGTGATGTCGCACATGATGGCAAGTGTGTTCTGTGCATAGAATGGATCAACCACCGCTGTGCTCAGATCGGGCAGGAGAACCATGTCGGATTCGTTGATGGCCTTCCAGCCAGCAATCGACGAACCGTCAAACATTGTGCCTTCAGCAAAAAAATCTTCGTCGCAGAAGCCGATGTCGAAAGTGACATGCTGCATCTTGCCGCGCGGATCAGTGAAGCGCAGGTCGATGTACTTGATGTCTTTTTCTTTAATCAGCTGCTGAATGGAGGCGTAATCAGCCATGTCGTCATTCCTCGTCTTGGTGTGTTTATGCGTGAGGGAAATGTATCGCCCGCCGAGCGGGGCGGGAGGTGTTGATTAGATTGCTTCCACGCCGGTTTCACCGGTGCGGATGCGGATGGCTTCTTCGACAGTTGAGATGAAAATTTTGCCGTCGCCGATGCGGCCAGTGCGCGCAGCCGCCTGAATGGCGTCCACGGCTTTTGCCACCATGCCGTCGTCCAGCACGATTTCGATTTTCACCTTGGGGAGGAAATCGACAACATATTCTGCGCCGCGATAGAGTTCCGTGTGTCCCTTCTGTCGGCCAAAGCCCTTGGCTTCAGTCACAGTAATTCCTTGCAGTCCAACTTCCTGAAGCGCCTCTTTCACCTCATCGAGTTTGAACGGCTTGATGATCGCCTCGATCTTCTTCATTGCCTTGACGTCCTTTAACTTCTGGCCGGATACGGCCGTCTGCCCTAAGTGGTTAGCATGGTCCGTGCCACTCGCTCCCGAACAAATGATCCATTATTTTCAGGGGCTTACGGCTTGTGGATAAGGTCTGCGCAGGAATTGGGCAAGATATATGCCCACAAATTAGGCAATTTGCTTAATTTAAAAGCAATCTCTTTTAGCGTCGCCCAATGCCTGGGCAGCATTGCTTGACAGGTTCCCTGCTCTCCGGTCAAGAGAGGCGGCACCACATTCGGAAAAAAGGAACATCGATGCGTCCGGCCAATCATGTTTTTGCCAATCTCGGCACCACGATTTTCACCGTCATGTCGGCGCTGGCCGCTGAGCACGGAGCCATCAATCTGGGGCAGGGGTTTCCGGATGACGAGGGACCGGACGATGTGCGCGCTGTCGCGGCCAAGGCGCTGATCGATGGTCCGAACCAATATCCTCCCATGCCGGGTTTGCCCGCGCTGCGTCAGGCAGTTGCAGCGTCCAATAAGCGCTTCTACGGGATGGAAGTTGACTGGCAAAAACAGGTGTTGGTCACATCCGGCGCGACCGAGGCCTTGGGCGATTGCCTCATGGCGCTGCTCAACCCCGGCGACGAGGCAATCATTCTTGAGCCCGCTTATGATTGCTACAAGCCGATCATTGAAGCGGCGGGTGCGAAATGTATTTCCGTATCGCTGGAACCGCCGCATTGGTCGCTGCCCGTTGAAAAACTCGCCGCCGCGTTTTCAGACAAGACGAAACTCATCCTCGTCAATACGCCGATGAACCCAACCGGCAAAGTCTTCACCCGTGACGAGTTGCAGGTCATTGCCGATCTGATGCTGAAGCATGACACCTATGCGGTTTGTGATGAGGTCTACGAGCATCTCGTCTTTTCCGGCCACACCCATGTGCCGCTGATGACGTTGCCGGGCATGGCAGAACGTTGCGTGCGTGTCGGCTCGGCTGGCAAGACCTTCTCGCTCACCGGCTGGAAGATCGGTTACATCACCGGCCCTGAAAACCTGATGACGCCCATCATGAAGGCGCATCAATTCGTGACATTCACGACCGCGCCCGCCACCCAGACCGCCATCGCCTACGGCCTCGGTAAAGACGATACCTATTTCCAAAGCCTCGCCTCATCGCTTGAAGCTAAACGCGACATCCTCGCGCGCGGACTCAAAGAGGCCGGCTTCGATGTGCTGCCCACCGACGGCACATATTTTATCTCGGCCGATTTCCGCCCCCTCGGCTTCAGCGGCACCGACGATGAATTCTGCCGAGACATCACCGTCAAAGCCAAAGTCGCCGCCATCCCGCTGTCCGCCTTCTACGCCGACCCGTCACGCGCCCCGCGCCACCTCGCGCGGTTTTGCTTCTGCAAACAGGATGAGATTCTGCTGGAGTCGAGCAGGCGCTTGCTCGACTACGCAAACAAGTAAACGCCTCGTCAGAGGGGTCAGTTAATTGACGGTTATGCCAGCGCCGCGGCCATCAAATCGACCGATAATGCGCCGGCCATGCCTTCGACGGTGGTGTTGGTCATCAGGACAAAGCTCGTCTCGGTCGCCGGATCGACGGCCCAGCTGTGGCCGTAAACACCGCCCCAGGTCCATGTTCCGACCGGCAGACGCGAAGCGGTTGGCGTCGGGTCCAAAAGCACCGCGCCACCGAACCCAAAGCCCCAGCCGGGACCGTTGAGCGGTAAGGCGTGCGATCCGGTCTGGTTGGTCATCATCGCCTTGGCTGTCTCGGCCTTCACAATTGGTGCACCGCCTGTGCGGATGGCTTCCAGAAAGGTCAGTAGATCGGGAGCGGAGCAGGCCATGCCGCCGCCGCCCGATGGAAACGAGGTCTGATCGAAGATGCGGCCGGGCGTGAAGCGGATGCCTGAGAGATCGGCGAATGGAAAAACGAAATCGTCACCCATAGGAACAGGCGGCGGACCATCGGCATAATGTGTTGCGAGCCTCGCGCGGTCGGTGATTGCGAACCCGCTGTCGTCCATGCCGAGTTTGGTGGCAACGCGTTCGTTCACAACTTGCGGCAGTGTCTTGCCGGTCGCGGCTTCCATCGCCGCGCCCAACACATCCATGCTGACCGAATAGAGCCATGCCGCGCCCGGCGGAAAGAAAAGTCCGGCCTCGACAATCAGCGCGAGGTTGTCAGCAAAGGAACGACCCGGTTCGTTCAACCCGTCCGAAACGCCAAGGCGCAAATAAGGGCCGTCTGCCGGTTGCAGGAAACCATAAGAAAGGCCGGACGTATGCGTGAGCATTTGGCGCAACGTGATCTGCGCCTTCTTTCCCTCAAATTCAGGTGTGAAGGTGGGGAGATATTTTGTGATCGGGTCATCCATGCCCATCACGCCGTCTTCGACTAATGAGAGAAAGGCGGCCGTCACAATCGGCTTGGTGAGTGAGGCTGCCAGAAAGATCGCGTCTCGGGCCATCGGACGCTTGTGTTCAATATCGGCCAGACCGGCAGCACGCGCATAGACCAGCTTGCCACCCTTTGCCACCAGCGCCACGCCGCCCGCCAACCGACCGTCGGCCAGCGCTGCGTCAAGAATCGGATCGAGCGCGTTAGCGACTGTGGCATCAAGCTGTTCGGGAATTGTCGTCATCAAGCAGGTCCTCCAATGATTTTCTTTGAGCCTGAGGGGCCCATATTTGAGGTTGATACTAGGCGACGTTTTTTGGAGAAGCACAGTCAATATTGATGCTGGCTTGCGAAGTTCCTTTTGGATTGTGCCGATAGGCTAAATTTGCGACCAATCTTGACCCCTCCCACCAGACGCGCAAACTCCGCCCATGACAAAACTCAACACTCTCCGCCGCGACGCCACCGCGCCCGCCCAATGGCTCGTCGTCTTCCTCCACGGCTACGGCTCGTCTGGTGCCGACCTCATGACCTTTGCTGATTTCTGGCAAGCCTCGATGCCGGAAGTCGCCTTTGTCGCGCCTGACGGTCCGACACCGACGAAGGACGGCGGCTTCCAATGGGTCGGCAAACGCCCGGGGCACGACCCGAAACTCTATGACGATGCCGTCGCCGCTCAGCCCGGCATTGACATCTTCATCGCGGATGAGCATGCGCGCCTCGGGCTCGATGCCTCGCGCCTCGCGCTTGTCGGTTTCAGTCAAGGCACGCTGATGGCGCTGCATCTGGGTCTCCGCCAATTGGTGCCGCCTGCTGCCATACTCGGTTTCGCAGGTGGCCTCGTCGGACGCGAACATCTTTCCGCCGGAATCACCTCGCGTCCGCCGGTCATGCTCATCAACGGCGAGTTGGATGAACTCGCATCTGTTTATGGGATGCACGTTTCGGTCAAAGCACTGGCCGAGGTGGGCGTCGTGGCGGCGGGGCAGGCGATCCCTGATCTTGCTCATGCGGTGGACGCCAATGCGCTCATCATCGGTGCGCGGTTTTTGCTTTCCGCTTTCGCCTATCGCGCCAAACACGGAGTGGCCGTTTGATGCTCTACCTCATCGTCAAAGCAATGCTTTCGGGAATCATCATCATGGCGGTATCGGAAGTTGCCAAGCGCAACCCGGGGCTGGGCGCGCTCATCGCCTCTCTGCCGCTCATCTCCGTGCTGGCCATCATTTGGCTCTGGCGCGACACAAGCGATGTCGAGCGCATCGCCTCACATGCGGAAGCCACCTTCTGGTATGTGCTGCCGACGCTGCCAATGTTTCTGGCTTTCCCCTTTATGCTGCGTCAGGGGGTCAGCTTCTGGCTCGCACTGGCGGCTGCCTGTCTGCTCACCTTTGTGCTTTATCTCGCGACTGTGTGGCTCGCCGCGCGCTTTGGCGTCAATCTTTGACGAAACCGCCTTGAAATCGACACATCTAACCCCCATCTTCATTCCAACGCGCAAAGCGGGTCGCCTGCTTCTTCAACGTCGCAGCGCATCACCCGCGAGGGCTGCACAGGCCGGATGTACGCCGTGCTCCCTCAGCGCGTTTTTTTGTTTCCCAGCGATCATTGAAATATCCGACGGGATTCTTGCGCCGATCCGTATAGATTGTGCTGCACAAGCATATGCGCCCGCCGGGCCGCAGGCTCTTGGTGCGTGACGATGGGTGCGGATTTCGTGAGCGGAGTAGACAACACCGGCGGGGTAGGGCCGGACAAGGCTGGCCCTCTGGCCATGTCAGAGTTTGCGGTCGAACATCTGGTCGCGCCTCCTGCCGCCACCGGCAACCGTCGTCTCGCGCGCTCGGTTGAGCTTTGCCTTGCGCTCGCGCTCAACATCCTGCTTTTCGCCGCGCTCTTCTATCGTCCCGCCTATACGTTGCCGCCGCTCTCGCAGGAGCCGGAAGCGATCGCCGTTGATCTCGTGCCGCCGCCGCAACCCGCACCTCCGCCCGCGCCACCGCCTGCACCTGAACCGCAGGTCCAGCAGCCCGAAAAGCCCAAACCCTATGAGTTCAAAGGATCAGGCGACGAAAAGCTGAAAGAGGCTGGATCGAAACCCGATGTGAAAGCCGAGAAGAAAGCGCCGACGCCGGAAAAAGCCGCCGAGAAACCTGAAACCGACGCGCCTGAGAAACCGGCAACAGATTTGCCCGACTGGATGAAGTCTGTCGAGCAGGGCTATGACATTCCCGCGCCGCGAAAATCGTCCAGCCGCAATGACACCGCCTACGACAGCGACGACACGCAGGACCAGATGGGCGATGGCGCAGGTGACGCCTATTCCAACGCGATGAAAGATTACATCGTAAGACACCTTCAGGCGTCGTCGGACGACTACAATCGTATCCGCAGTCCGATCATCATCGCGATCAAAGTGGACAGAGCCGGTAACCTACTCGGCCTGGTGCCATTAGCTTTGACGGGTATTCGCAGCTTCGATGAGGCGATCATCAAGAGCCTTTATGACGCACGACCATATGCGCCGCTACCGCCGGGTTCGCCGGAAACCTATACCTTCCGCTTCACGCTCAGGCCGCCGAAACAATAAGCACGCCTCAGCGCGTCGCCACCAGCAATTCCAGATAGCGGTCAGCGCGCTTGGGGTCTTTCACCGGTGCGGTGCTGACGAGTTTCAACTCGGGCCAGCGTTGTAACACGGCTTCGATGGCCACGCGGGCTTCGAAGCGTGCCAGCGCCGCGCCAACACAGAAATGTGGCCCCGTACCGAACGAAAGCGGCGAGGCTTCCATCTTGCGGCGAATGTTGAAAGTGTCGGGATCAGTGAACACGGCAGGGTCGCGGTTGGCCGCGCCCAGCCCGACGCGGATCGTATCGCCCGCGCGGATGATCTTGTCGCCCAGCGGCGTGTCCACCGTACAGCGCCGGTTCGTCGATGTGGATTGTGTCGGGTGGTGATAGCGCAGAATTTCCTCAATCGCGCCGTCAAGCAGTGACGGGTCGGCCACAAGGTCGCGCCATTGTTCGGGATGCTTCAGCAAAATATAGATGCCGCTCGAAATGAACCGCTCCGTCGTCGTGCCCGCCGCTGTGTAAATTGTACTGATGGCAGACGACATTTCCGCTTCGCTCAGCCGGTCGCCTTCTTCCTCCGCGCGGATGAGGCCGGTGATCAGGTCGTCCTGCGGATTTGCGCGGCGTTCGGCAATCAGATCTTTGATATAGCGCCCGATCCATTTGGCAGCGGCAATGCTCTCCGCCCAGCTTGCTTCGTCACGCTTGGGCTGCATCAGTCCGGCGCTTTTCTCAAAGGCGGCGCGAAATAATTCGCGTGCGTCGGTGGGAATGCCGATGATCTCGCTCGCCACAATGATCGGCACATGAAAAGCAAAATCATGCACCAGATCGAATGTGCCTTTGGCCGCCGCCGCGTCCAGTAAGCCATTCACCACCTCGACAATGCGCGGGCGGCGTTCCTCGACCGTGCGGCGCGAAAAGGCGCGATGCACCAATGCGCGGATGCGCGTGTGGTCGGGCGCATCCATCTGATTGAACGAGGTGGCGAAACTCTTGCTCATCGCGGCATTGGTGCCGTCGCCTTTATCCGCGCCGGATTTTGCCAGCGGGTTCGTCGTACCCCATCCCGCCGCCGCGCTCGAAAAGCGCACAGGGTCCTGCAGCACCGTCACATTGTCGGCATAGCGCGTCAGAAACCAGAAACCGTGGCGCGACCAATGCACGGGGTCTTCAGCGCGCAATCGGTTGAGCACCTCAACAGGCGCATTTTCAAAATCATAGTCATACAGGTCTGGCTGAAATTGCGTGTCAGCTTGCGGCGTGCCCATTGTTTTCCCCAATGTGTATTTTCTTGTTGGCCCCAGTGAAGCACGACACACCACGCCTCACAACTGCGCAGGCTCACTCAGGCCTTGTGGTGCCCCGCAGCGAAATAACCACCCAGAAAATCCATCACCGCCCGCACACGCGGCACATGGCGCACGCGTTCATGCGTGATGAGCCATATCTCGGATTCGTGCGCGACTTTCGGCGTGAAGCATTTGATGAATCTCGGATTATGATCGAGCAGGAAGTCCGACATCATCCCCAGGCCGAGACCGCTTTCGATACCTGTAATGATGTTGGAGAGGCTTGATTGGCGCAACACGATGTCTTCGTCGGCCACATGGGCGTCCATCCATTCGATCAGCGGCCCCACATGCAATTTGCGGTCAACACTGATGAAGCCGTGGCCCTTGAGATCAGACGTGCTGCGCGGAATACCGCGTTGTGTTGCGTAATCCGGTGAGCAATAGACGCTCCAAATATCCACCGCGAGCCGCTTGCCCACCAATTCGCCCTGCGCAGGCCTAGGCCCCGCGCGCACCGCCACATCCGCTTCTCCGCCGCCGATATCGAGCGGGCGGTCGCCGGTGATCAGTTCGAGCCGGATATTGGGATAGGCTTTGCGGAATTCGTGCAGCGCGCGCACGAGGAAATAATTGGCGAAAGTCTCATTCGTCGTCAGGCGGACGATGCCGGAGAGACCCCTCTCGCTCGAACCGGCAAGCGCCGTGAAACCGGCCACGCTCGCCTCCGCTTGCTCGGCGGCCAGCACCAGTCCCGCCCCCGCTTCTGTCAGCACGTAACCGGATTGAAACTTGTCGAACAGGGCGAGGCCCAGTGCCTCTTCCAGCGCCGCGATCCGCCGCGCCACAGTGCTCTGGCTCACGCGCAAGGTTCTGGACGCGCCCAGCGTCGTGCCCGCACGGGCGACTTCCAGAAAGAATCTCAGGTCATTCCAATCCATGAAACGCATTCTGCATTTTTGGTGAATATCCCCGCAAGCTTGGTGTTTGAGATCAGACGGCTGCGGCTCTAATTGAGGTGGCGAAAGATCAATCCTGACTTCTCAAGGGACATCGCCATGAAGCTTTATCACGATCCTTTTTCTGCCCCGGCCCGTGCCGTCCGCTGCTTTTTGCTGGACGAGGGCATCGCCTTTGACGAGCAAGTCATCGATCTCATGTCGGGCGATCACCTCGCCGAGGGTTACGACGCGGTCAACCCCAACCGGCAGGTCCCTGTGCTGGTCGATGGCGCGTTCCGCCTCACCGAGAGTGCCACCATCCTCAAATATTTGGCGGACAAATATCAATCGCCGACTTATCCCCATGACCTCATGGCGCGCGCCCGCATCAATGAGACGATGGACTGGTTCAACACCGGCTTTCTTTTCAACTTCGCCTATTGCCTGGTCTACACCTCCATCCTGCCGGAATTCACCACCATGAGTGTTGTCTCTCGCTCCGACATCGAGCACATGGGTGCTGTCAAATCCCGCAGGTATTTGGAAGTCCTCGATCGCCACATGCTCGCCGGTCACGATTATCTCTGCGGCAACGACATCACCATCGCCGACTACCATGGCGCATCCCTCGCCAACATGGGCACCGCTGTCGACTTCGATTTTTCGCGCTACCCCAATGTGACCGCTTGGCTTGCCCGCATGGCAGACCGTCCGGGCTGGGAACCGTCCTTCGCGGCATTCAACGGCTTTGTCGCCGCCATGCGCGCCGAACCTGAACGCATGAAAGCGCTCCTTGCCGCTCACCCCTAAATAAACTGGAACTCATCATGTCTTTGCAATCTTTGCCGAAGCCCGTCATCGGGCCGCGGGCGCAGAAACTCGCCCTCTGCTTCACCGGCGGTGTTGCAGCACTCATCCTCATCATTGTCAGTGCTGTCTACACCGCGTCCGAATGCGAGCTTCAGCGACACTATGATGTGAACCTCGTGTCGCTTCGGCCCGCCACGGTCATCGGCTCAATGGCAGAAGGCCAGCGGCTCATTCACGCCTTCGGCTGCAACGGTTGCCACCGCGCCAATGGCGGCACTGTTGCCGACATTCCGAATGTCGCCCGCATCGTGGCACCAAACCTGACACGCGTGGTCCACGACTATAGCGACGATGAATTTGTTCGCGTCGTGCGGGCAGGGGTGAAGCGCGACGGCACCAGCGCTTTGGTCATGCCATCGCGCGAATATGCCAATATCTCGGACGATGATCTGGCGACCATGATGAACTACCTGCGCCACACGCCGATCTTGGCGGACAAACAGCCCGTCGATACCGAAATCCGTTTCATGGGCCGCGTCGCCATAGCGGCAGGCAAAGTGCCTTTCAGCGCCAAACTTGCGCCCCCGCATCTGGCGCCACTCCACCGACCCGTCGCGACGCCGGAGGCCGAGGGCGAACATCTTGTCAAAGCCATATGCAGCCATTGCCACGAGGTCACAGCCGAACACGATGACGGCTGGGGCACCATCGCGCCGCCTTTGGCTCTCATGGGGCAGGCCTATGCGCCGGCAGACTTCCGCAAGCTCCTGCGCACTGGCAAGGCACTCGGCGACCGCGACTTAGGGCTCATGTCAAAAATCGCGCGCGATGATCTTACGCATATGACCGACACCGAAATCGATGCCATCCATGCCTATCTCAATAGTGTCGAAATGCCGGACGAGTAGGGCGTCTCACAGCACCATCGTGAACCAGATCGTATGGGCATTCTTGCCCATCGGTTGTTCTTTGAACCCGTAATTGCGATAGAAATAAATCGCACGTTCGTTGCTCGGCGATACACCCAGATGTACGCCGCGCGATCCGGCCATGTCCATCGCCTGCAAGAATTTATCGATCAATTGCACGCCGATGCCTTGTCCCTGCAGCCGTGGCAACAGGTTGATGTGCAGGTGCGACGGGTAGGTGTCCACAATACGCTGCGGTGTCTTTGCCGGATTGTGGATCAGAAAGGCGCGGAGTTGATCCGCCGTCCATTCGTCAAAGGGAATGTCTGACGGGTCTTCATATTGCGGCCGGAGCAGCGGCCACCATTCGGTTTCCAGCAACTCTGCAAAGGCGAGTGTATTACGCGCGCCGACAATATAGCCCGCCACACCCTCATCATCTTCAGCGACGAAACAGGCTTCCGGCTCGAAGATCGCATAGGGCGCGGCGTAAATATGCCCGACCAGCTTCGGGTCCTTATAGAGCGCTGTCGCATCCTGCCCCGCATCGCCGGTCTTCAGGGCAATGTCGTAAAGCGCAGGCGTATCGTTTTTTTCAACGGGTCGGATGTTGGTCATGGCACAATTTTCTACCGCCCACTAATGGGGAGGTCAAAATGCGTCTCGCATTTGGGGTGGGTGCAGCTCAGACCCGTTCTTCCACCGTCGCCGTCAATTCGTCAAGTACCCCCGACCAGGCCGTTTCCATCTCGTCCGTCCAGTCTTCGCCCAGAGCGTCTTTAAAGGTTGCGGCTACTACGTTGTAAAACGTTGCAAAAATCTCCGGCGGCACACCCAGATTGGCGTGGTTTACAATCTCGCTGCGGATCAGATTGTCCGAATAATTCCGCTCACCGACAAAATCGACAATCCCGTCCAACGCTTCGGACAACATGTGGCCGCGCGCCGCACCGTTCTTATCCATCACGAACATGGGTTCCAGCTCGGGATGCAACGCAAAGAGCCGCTTGTAAACCAACTCGGTCGGGTCGCCGACACGTTCTACGATTTTCTCAAGCGTATCCGTGATGATAGTTGCGTTGATTTTGTCGGTCATTGGCATTCCTGCTTTTAAGACATTTGCCTTTCGTCGCACCACAAGACAAGGCGCTCAACTCAACCCTTGAACCAGCAAGATCGACCCGTTTGAACCGGCATGGCGATGCTTTGCAAGTTCCACATATTCTGGCGAGCGGAACCAGGCGTTAAAGGCGTCCTCATCGGGAAAGGAGACAAGCACGATGCGCGTCGCCGTCCATTCACCTTCCACCGCTTTTGGCGCTTCATCAACAGCCAACAAGCTGCCCTGATACTTCTGGAAAACCTCCATAAAGGTCGCCTCATAGCGTCCGTAGCTTTCGCGATCAAAAATCGAAAGCTGTCCAACAACAAAGACGGTCATATTTTTTCCTTTAAGGCGTGATCAGAAATTGGGCGCCGGGTAGTGATTTTGACAGTCTACCGAAAACCCGACAAGGCTTGCGGCATGGCTTAAACTTATGTTTTCGGCTACGGATAAATACCTAGGCCGGCATTCTTTTTCTTGCCCACAGTACATTCGTTTAGCATCCGACGCTCCGTTGGCTGAGCCTGCCCGTCGATTCAACGCAGAGCAAGGTCTATCACTGTGCTAGTGTTGCGACATGGACGATCCTTACGAGACATTGGGCGTAAAGCGCGACGCCAAAGCCGATGAGATCAAATCGGCTTATCGCAAACTTGCCAAACTGCATCATCCCGACCTCAACCCAGGTAAAAAAGAATCGGAGGATCGTTTCAAGGCGGTCACAGCGGCTCACGATATTTTGTCCGACGCGGATAAGCGGGCCCGTTTTGATCGCGGCGAGATTGACGCGTCGGGTGCCGAGCGTCCGCCGGAGCGTCCTTTCTATCGCGACTACGGCGATGCGCCAGGAGGCGGAAAATACAGTTCAAACGAACACTTCGATCCGGATGACTTCGCCAGCATTTTCGGACAGGCCTTCAATCGCCGTGGCGGCGGTGCGGAGTTCAGCGCACAAGGTGCCGACGCCCGCTATGCACTTTCAGTCTCATTTCTCGAGGCGGCTTTGGGGGCCAAGCGCCGTCTGACCTTGCCCGATGGCCAAACGCTCGACGTGAACATTCCAGCAGGTCTCCAGCAGGGGCAAATTCTGCGCCTCGCAGGCAAAGGCATGCCTGGCTTCGGCAAGGGTGGGGCTGGCGATGCGCTGATTGAAGTCTCCGTTGCGCCGCATGCCTTCTTCCGCAGAGAAGGCCGCGACATTCATATCGAATTGCCGGTCACGCTCAAAGAGGCCGTGCTCGGTGCAAAAGTCGAAACACCGACCATCAAGGGTCCGGTGCAACTGACCGTGCCTGCCCATGCCACGTCGGGCACCCGCCTGCGCCTCAAAGGGCGCGGCATCGCGGGTGGCGACCAGTTCGTCACGTTAAAAGTCTTGCTGCCAACGGACGAGGAAACCGAACTCGACGCTTTCCTGAAAAGCTGGGAGCCGCATCATCCCTTTGACCCGCGCAAACACATGGGAAGCAAATGATGAAACTCGCTTCAGTCGTCGCGCTATTCCCGGACCTTCAGCAGGTCGAACTCACCACATGGATCGAACGTCGCCTTGTGCGTCCCGAGCCCGCAGGCGAAGGGGAGGGTGAATGGGTGTTCCACGAGATCGACGTCGCCCGCGTTCATCTGATCTATGACCTGCGCCGCAATCTCGACGTGCCGGACGACACGCTGCCTCTCCTGCTGTCGGTGCTCGATCAACTCTACGATTTGCGCCGCAAGCTGAATGCTGTGAATGTTTTGGTGGACGATCACCCAGCCGAGCTACGCGATGCGATCCGCGCGATCCTCAAAAGCGGCGGCACCGAACACTGAAAAAGGCGAAATAAGCCCGATTTCAGGTCAATTCGTCGCCTTTACAGCCATTTTTGCCTCCTGTATGGTCCAGCCATCATGCAGACGCTGACCATCAAATGCAAAGCCACCACGTCCGTCCCGAAAACCGGGGCAGGGGCGTCGAAGGCGTGCGTCTGAACTGAATTCAGCACCGCGAGTTTTGACAAAGCCCCGTCGAACGATCCGGGGCTTTTTGCATAATCAAAATCCCGATCCCCGCGCGGCGCACAAAAAATAAAGAGGACCATAATGAACGAGCAAAATCAGAACGCCCCCGTTGTCGCTATCGTCGGCGCGACCGGTGCCGTCGGCGTCGAGATGATCCATTGTCTGGAAAGCCGCAACTTTCCGCTGTCCCGCCTGAAGCTGCTGGCCTCGCCGCGCTCGGCAGGCCGCAAGATGAAGTTCAAAGGTGAAGAGATCACTGTTGAGCCGCTCTCGGCGGATAGCTTCAAGGGCGTGGACATTGCTTTGTTCTCGGCCTCGGGTTCCGTCTCGCGCGAGTTCGCGCCCATCGCGGTGAAGGACGGCTGCGTCGTCGTTGATAATTCATCTGCCTTCCGCATGGACCCCAACGTCCCGCTCGTCGTGCCGGAAATCAACGCAGGCGAGATTGAGGGCCACAAGGGCATCATCGCCAACCCCAATTGCGCCGCCATCATCTCCATCACGCCGCTCTGGCCGGTGCATCAGAAGAACCCGATCAAGCGCCTGATCGTCTCGACCTATCAGTCAGCGTCCGGTGCCGGTGCCGCCGCCATGACAGAGCTTGAAGAATCGACGAAGGCTTACATCGAAGGCCGCGACTACAAGAACACGGTCCTGCCGCATCCCTACGCTTTCAATCTGTTCAACCACAACACCAAGATTGATCCCGAGACTGGCTACAACGACGAAGAGCTGAAGGTAATCGCGGAAACGAAGAAGATTTTCAACGACCAGTCGATTGCTGTCTCGGCCACCTGCGTTCGCGTGCCGGTCCTGCGCGCTCATTCGGTGTCCATCACGTTTGAGTGTGAACACCCGATCAAAGCGTCGGACGTGCGCAAGATGATGGAGACCGCACCGGGCGTGAAGCTCGTTGACGATTGGGCGAACAATTATTTCCCGATGCCCAAGGACGCTTCTGGTCAGGACGAAATTCTCGTCGGTCGCATCCGTCAGGATCTGTCCGATCCGTCGGGCAAGTCGGTGACACTCTTCACCGCTGGCGACCAGCTCCTCAAAGGTGCAGCCCTCAACGCCGTCCAGATCGCCGAACGCCTCGTCAAAGTGCCTGCACTGGCGTAAATGAATCCCACTTGGCCCTCTCCCTCCGGGGGAGGGTTGGGTGAGGGGCTTCCTTCCCCAGCGTCAACCATTCCCGCTCTGGACATCGCCCGCCCAAACCTTATTCTCCCGCCAACAAAGAAATTTCGTGCAGGGAGATACAATCATGGCCATCACACCGGAAGATCGCACACCAGTCCTCGTTGGTGTCGGCCAGCTTGTGCAAAAGGAAAAAGACGTCGAGAAGGCTCGCTCGCCGATGCATCTCCTCGAAGATGCCGCCCGCCTCGCCGCCAAGGACACTGGCCTCGGTGACAAACTCTGGCCGCTCGTCGACAACATCACCGTCGTGCGCTTCATCACCGACAGCCCGGACTCAAAGCGCCTGCCATTCGGCCGCTATGACAATGCGCCCAAAGCGCTCGGCAATATGCTCGGTGCCAATGCATCCAAAAATTGCTATGGCCCCACAGGCGGCAACACGCCGCAAATGCTGGTCAACCACACAGCCGAACTGATTGCCAATGGCGACACGGACATTGCGCTCGTCGCAGGCTCCGAAGCTTTTGCCACCATGATGCGCGCGCTGGGGCAGGGCAAGATGCTGCCGTGGCACGATGAAGCGTCAGGCGAACGCATCGACATCGGCTATGAGCGCGAAGGCGTGACGGCGGTCGAGAAGGCTCACAAGCTGCAATATCCGGTCAATATCTACCCGCTGTTTGAAAACGCCATTCGCGGCCAGTCTGGCCTCTCCGTTGCCGCTCACCAGCTCGAAGTCGGCAAGCTCATGGCACCCTTCACTGAAGTGGCTGCCAAACACCCGCAGGCTTGGTTCCCCATCGCCCGCACACCGGAAGAAATCGCCACCCCGACGGATGACAACCGCTATGTCGGTTATCCGTACACGAAATATATGAATGCCATCATGCAGGTCGATCAGGCTGGCGCCGTCATCATGATGTCGGTTGCCAAGGCGCGTGAGCTGGGTGTCGCCGAAGACAAATGGGTCTATCTCCACGGCTGTGCCGATTGCAACGACATCTGGTTCCCCACGGAACGCGTGAATTACCATTCATCGCCCGCCATCAAAATGATGGGCGAGAAGGCCTTCGGCATGTCGGGCTGGAACATCGGGGAGATTGATTATTTCGATCTCTATTCCTGCTTCCCGTCTGCCGTGCAAATCGGCCGCGACGCCCTCGGCATTGCCAAGAACGACCCGCGTGCGCTCACCGTCACAGGTGGCCTGCCGTATTTCGGTGGCGCAGGTAACGCTTACGTCATGCTCTCGATTGTCACGATGGTCGAAAAACTCCGCGCCAAACGCGGCTCCAAAGGTCTCGTCACCTCGAATGGTTGGTACGTGACCAAACACGGCCTCGGTCTCTATTCGACTGATCCAGTTGCAGGTAGCTGGAAGCGCGAAGCGCCCGCCAGCTATCAGGCTATTGTGGACAACGAGGCGCATCCCTTCGTCAACGAGCAGCCCAAGGGCCGTGCGAAAATTGAAACCTATGCCGTCGTCAATGGCCGCGAGGGTGCCGAGTTCGCTGTTCTCTTCGGTCGCATGGAAGACACCGGCGCGCGCTTCGTGGCCCACACGCCGTCCGACAAAGCCACGCTCAACGAGATGATGACGCACGATCAGCTAGGCCGCATGGGTGAGGTCACACCGGCCACGGAGCCCGGTAAAGACGTAAACATCTTCACGCCACATTGAGGACAGATTGTTCCCTACATTAGCGACGGCGTAGATATGTCGTCGACGGAGCGTTGTCTTGTGTCCTGATTTGAACGTAACCCCGCGTTCACATCAGGCATGAGTGTGCTCATAATGAGTGGGAATTTTCATGAATGCATGTTGCACCAGAATCCTGTCGGGATTCGTTGTCGCTGCTTTGGCCGTGCCCTCCGTCGCAACGGTGGCCAACGCCACCGAAATCCGGGTGGGTGGCTATTATCATGGCCTGAGAGTGGCAGCGCCTCACGCGCGTGAAGATGCCGGATTGGACTACAACGCGGAAATCCTGTTCGATAGCCCGGCGTTTCTGAGCTGGCTGGGTTCCCCGCGCCCGCAGCTCGGCACCACCATCGCCAAGCACGGCACCAGCCTGACCTATGCCGGTCTTGATTGGACTGTGAATGTGACAGACGCCGTCTTCTTCGACTTTGGTCTCGGCGGCGCCGTCCATGACGGTCGTCTGTCGGGGACTTCGCCCAACAACAATGAAAACCGTTATGGTTGCCGTGTTCTCTTCCATCAGAATATTTCGATCGGCTATCGCATCACGCAGGACGTTTCGGTCATGGGCACCATTGAGCACATGTCCAATGCGTCGCTCTGCGATTATAACGAAGGTCTGACGAACGCCGGCGTGCGTCTCGGCTACAGCTTCTGAACAAATCGGCGCGGTCGGGCTTGACCCGACCGCTCATGCCTCTCTAACTGTCTGCAACAATATTCAGATAGTTAGAAAGATTGCGCGATGCCCAAACTTTATATGATCCGCCACGGCGAAGCAGCTGCCGGTTGGGACGCGGACACCGATCCGGGTCTCTCCGATAAAGGCCGAGCGCAATCCGAAGCCGTCGCCCGTGAGATCGAAGCCCGCGTCGGTCGCAAACTTCCGCTCATTTCATCGCCTCTGCGCCGTTGCCGCGAGACGGGTGATCCGCTGGCGGCATCATGGGGCGCAACGGCTCGCATCGACCCGCGAGTCGGCGAAATCCCGTCACCCATCGAAGACCTGAAAGCCCGTGGCGAGTGGTTGCGTGCCTTCATGTCGGGCACATGGACCGATGGTATCAAAATGCAAGGCCATCTCGATCTCACCGCCTGGCGCAACGGCGTCGCGCAGGCGCTCATCGAACTCAGCGAAGACACTGTCATCTTCAGCCACTTCGTCGCCATCAACGCGGCAACGAGTGCCGCCACAAACGACGACCGCGTGCTCTCATTCCGTCCCGACAATTGTTCGGTCACGACCTTTGAAACCGATGGCAAAAAACTGACGCTCGTCGAGCGTGGTCGCGAGGCGGATACCAAAGTCAATTAAGGCTGCGGACCGTCATAGCCTTCGATGATGATTACGTCGCCAATGGCATATGGTGCGCGCACCTTTTTGTTTGCCTGATATTCGGGCGAGTCGTAACAGGCGCGTGCCGTCGCATAGTCAGGAAATTCGATCACCACGTTGCGCGAGCGCGCTGTGCCTTCAACACTATCGAACTGCCCGCCGCGCACGACATATCTGCCACCGAATTTTTTGAAGATCGCAGCATTGGCAGCGGCGTAAGGCATGTAGCCTTCGTCATCGCTGACATCAACGCGACCGATCCAATATCCCTTCGCCATTTATGCCTCTCTCACTCGGGCCACGTTCACATCAATGCTCGCGGCTCGGCGTGTTCCGTGCCGCATAGCCGGTGGTCGTTCAAAACCTCAATCACCCGACATTCAGACACATGCCCCGCGCAGGCTGCCGAAACCATCAGCTGCAACTCGACTTGCAGAGCTTGCAGCTGTGCGATTTTGTGCTCTACCGCGCTCAACTGTCCGGCGGCGAGCTGGTTTGCTTCATCGCAGAGTTGTCGCGGATTGTCGGCCATCGACAGCAGCGCGCGTATGCTTTCGACCGCAAATCCCAATTGGCGGGCATGCTTGACGAAACTCAGGCGCTCCACCGATTTGGTGTCATAGACCCGCCGGTCGTTATCCGCCCGACGCGGTTCCGGCATCAACCCGATCTGCTCATAGAATCGGATTGTGGTGACTTTCACGCCGCTCGCCTTCGCCAGCACACCGATTGACAGCTCGTCCACTTTGTCCTCCGCCATTATGAAAAGGATAAATAGGGGCTTGCTCCTCCAGAGACTAGAGGAGCTATGACAAAGAGACACATCAGCGGAGCCCGTCATGCCCAAAGCCTTACTCGCTTACTATCTCGCCTTTCTTGTCCTCGGTTTTGTCTGGCCGTCATTGCGAATTTGGTTCAGGCAAAGGATCAACCCCTTCGTCTTGAGCTTCAAGGATGATGCTCATGGCGTTGTATCCAAATCATTTTCTCTGGTGACCATCGGGTTGCTCTGTGCGCTCATCGCCGCCTTGCGCTGCCCGCCGGAAGCTTTCGGTCCGCTCATTTGGGCCGAAAGCGCCACCCTCCGCATGGCAGGTTGGACGTTCCTCGGCACATCATCATTGGCCATGTTTGTCGCTCAGGCCCAGATGGGTCGTGCTTGGCGCATTGGTTTTGATCAGGGTGCGCGTCCGGAATTGATGACCGGTGGGCTCTTCTCACGTTCCCGCAATCCGATCTTTCTCTCAATGCGGGTCAACCTCATCGGTTTATTTCTCGTGTGGCCAAACGCCGTCACGCTCGCCGCCTTGCTCCTTGGCGAAGTCATGCTCCAGGCGCAGGTCCGCATGGAAGAGACCTACCTTTCTGAAAAGCTCGGCGATGAATATGCGACCTATCTCCGGCAAACTCCGCGTTGGCTATGAAGGTCAAAATACGGTCTTCAATATCTGAGCCAGCGTTTGCGACGCTGCGCTCAGATATCCGTCGCGCCGCGTGATCAGCGTCACAGGATTTGCCGCTGTGAGATCGCCGACGGAAATCACGGCAAGCGCCTTTGCCTTGCGCTCCTCGGCAATGCTGCTCTCCGGCAAAAGCGCGATGCCGAACCCGGCCTCGACCAATCGCTTCTGCGCGGTGAGACTGTCAACCGGCATCCATTGGATGTGTGCCACGTCGCGCGTCAGGAATTGCGCAAACACATTCCCGGTTGACGGGTCGCGTCGCTCTTGCGGATCGGGAAAGGCGAGCCATTTCTCATCTTTGAGATCGCGTAATGAGCGCACTTTTTTACCCGCCAGCGGGTGCGCCGGCGCGCAGGCAATCACCAGCCGTTCGGGCTTCAGCGTTAAGCCGACAAGATCAGGCGAGCGTTCTTCATAGTAGCGCAACCCGATTGTTACCTCGCCACTGCGCACAAGCTCGCTCACTTCCGTGCTCACCGCCGTCCGCAACAAAACTTCGACTTTCGGACATTGTTTAGCAAATCGCTTGAGCGCTGCGGTCAGCTCCGTTCCCGCGAGCGAGCCCACAACAGCAAGCGAGATCACGCCCCCGTCGCCCTTGTGCAGCGAGCTGAGCGCGTCCGACGTGTCCTTCAGTGCCGCCAGCACACGCTCGGCATGAGGCAGCAGCACCCGACCTGCCTCGCTCAATGTGACGCCGCCCGCCATGCGCTCAAACAGTGGCGCGCCGATTTCACCTTCGAGCAGCGCCAGTCGGCGGCTGATTGCGGGTTGCGAGCGATGGAGTTTTTCAGCCGCCAGCGAAAACCCGCCCACCCGGTGGATCGTCACGAATGTCCTCAGTGCATCGGAATCCATTGGTAAGCTCCATGCAAAAACCGGATTGATTTCATAAACACTATGCATTGGACGGATGGATCGGCAAGTCCCAGATTTGGCTCTCACCTGAACCAAGCGAGCCATTCATGTCCCGACAGACCGAACCCTCCCGAACCTTCAAGTCGCTCCACGCAGCACCCCGCGGTTTCATTATGCCCAATGCCTGGGACGCAGGCAGCGCCAAGCTGCTTGCATCTGAAGGGTTCAACGCCATCGGCACGACAAGTGCGGGGATCGCCTTTTCGCTCGGCAAACAGGATTACAACGTCTCCGACGCCGCGCTTGGCGTCACCCGCTGGGAAATGTTCGCCCGCATGCGCGAGATCGCCGACGCCGTCGCTATTCCGGTTAACGGAGACCTTGAGGCGGGATTTGGCGACGAACCGGAAGCCGTGGCGGAAACCATCGCCATGGCCATCGAGGTGGGCCTCGCAGGCGGCAACATCGAGGACAAAATTCCGCTGACCCACGCGCTCTATGACGAGGAATTGGCCGTGGCCCGCATTACTGCTGCCCGCCGCGTCATCACAGTACATCAGAGCGACTTCGTTCTCACCGCCCGCACCGACGCAGCGCAGACCCATCCTGATGATGCGCTCCCCGCCATCATCCGCCGCGCAAACCTTTATCTTGCTGCCGGAGCCGATTGCATCTTCGCACCCGGCATCCACGATATGCCGTCGCTGGAGATATTGCTGCGCGAAGTCAAAGGCCCTCTCAATGTCGTCGTCGGTCTTGGTTCGTCTAAGGGCAATGCCAACGCGATGATTGAGGCGGGTGTGCAGCGCATCAGTGTCGGCGGCGCCATCGCGCGGTCGGCGTTGGGCTTCATCCGCCAATGCGCCCGCGAATTGCGCGACGAGGGCACTTTCAATTTCACAAAAGGCGAGATGTCCGGTCGCGAAATCAACGCGCTCTTTTCTAGTCCTCCCGTGGCTTGACCACCGGACGACACTATTTGTTTGGCCATAGCCTATTGCAAACTCCGTCTTCGCCCGCCTTGATCGGGCGACCCGCCTTCCAGCGCGTTCGACGTATTCCGTATTGCGGAACGCCCAAAAATCCCCTCTTCCGCATTGCCACCTTCGCGCCTAGGATTCATTTAATGGCAACCATCAAAAATGGCGGGGAGAAAAGCATGAGCAGCAAGCAACCTTCGGGCGAGGAATTCGGCGGTGTCATAGGTCGCACAGTTCAGGAGTCGAAACCGTGGTGGCCCGAACCCAAAACACCCAAAGATGCACCCAATGTCGTCATCGTCGTTCTCGATGACACCGGCTTCTCCCATCTCGGCTGCTACGGTTCAACGATCCCCACGCCAAACATAGACGCGCTCGCCGCCGGTGGTCTCCGCTTCACGGGGTTCCACACAACGGCGCTCTGCTCGCCCACGCGCGCCTGCGTGCTGACGGGCCGCAACCCGCATACGGTCGGCATGCGCGGTGTGTCGAATTTCGACACGGGCTTCCCCAACATGCGCGGCGCTGTGCCCAAGAGCGCGGCGACGCTTGCCGAAATTCTCCGCGACAATGGCTACGCGACTTTCGCTACCGGCAAATGGCATCTCGCGCCCATGTCAGAGTGCTCCGCCGCCGGTCCCTACACCAACTGGCCGCTGCAGAAAGGCTTCGACCGCTACTATGGTTTCCTGCAAGGCGAGACCGATCAGTTCTACCCTGAGCTGACCAGCGACAATCACTTCGTGCCCGTGCCTGCAAAGCCGGAAGAGGGCTACCACGTATCGGAGGACATCGTGGACAAGTCCATGGGCATGATCCGCGATCTTGTGTCCCTCGTGCCGGAAAAACCCTTCTTCCATTACATGGCCTTCGGCGCCATGCACGCACCCCATCAGGCCCCGCAATCCTATCTCGACAAATACAAAGGCAAGTTCGACGCCGGTTGGGACGTGGCGCGTGCCGAATGGTTCGAGCGCCAGCAGCAAATGGGCATCATCCCCAAAGGCACCAAACTCGCGCCACTCAATCCCGGCGTAAAGCCTTGGGCGGAGCTGTCGGAGAATAAAAAGAAATTCGCCGCCCGCCTGCAGGAAGCCTTCGCGGCCATGCTCGAACACACCGACGATCAGATTGGTCGCATGGTGCAGTTCCTCAAAGACATCGGCCAATGGGACAACACCGTCTTTATACTGATGTCTGACAATGGTGCCAGTCAGGAAGGCGGGGCCAGCGGCGTCTTCGATGAGATGAAATGGTTCAACGGCATCCGCGAAGACGTGGACGCCGCCGTCGAACGTCTCGATGACATCGGCACATTGCACAGCCACAGCAATATTCCGTGGGGCTGGGCGCAGGTCGGCAACACGCCGCTCAAATGGTACAAGCAGAACACGCATGGCGGCGGCGTGCGCGATCCGCTCATCATCCATCATGCAGGCAAGCTCGCCGGTGCCGGTGGCATCCGCCCGCAATTTTGCCATGCGATTGACCTGACCCCGACCGTCCTCGACATCATCGGGATCGCACAGCCATCTCATGTCGGCGAAGTCGCGCAAATGCCGATCCACGGTGTCAGCCTCAAGCCGGTGCTAAGTGATCCGAAGGCGAAGCTCGCACGCGGCGCACAATATTTCGAAATGCTCGGCCATCGCGGCATCTGGAAAGACGGTTGGAAAGCCGTCACGCATCACGAAAGCGGCAAGCCCTTCGACGAAGACAAATGGGAGCTTTACCACCTCGACGAAGATTTTTCCGAATGCAACGACCTCGCGGACAAAGAACCCGCGCGTCTGAAAGAAATGGTCGATCTCTGGTGGGCCGAAGCCGAAGCGCATGGCGCCTTGCCGCTCGACGACCGCGCTGCCTTCGCGCTCTTCGCCGCCTCACGCCGTCCTGGCATGCCGACCAGCCGCGGCCGCTTTGTCTATCACCCGCCTGTCTCGCACATCGTGTCGGACGCTTGTCCGCCCGTCGCCCGCGGCTGGAAGATGGAAGCCAACATCATCCATCCCGCCTCAGGTGGCGACGGGGCCCTCATCGCCCGCGGCAGCATCAACAGCGGCTTCGTGCTCTACATCAAAGACGGAAAACCGCATTTCGACTACAATGCCTTCCACGTGCACACGCTCGTTTTCGGTTCTGATGTGATTGCAACGGGTGCCCGCACCATCGGCGTCACCGTCACCCGCCGCGCCGACGGCGGCGGCGACATCGCGCTGTTGGTTGACGGCAAGGAAGTCGCCACCGGCGAGGTGAAGATGTTGCTGTTCATGATCTCCAGCATCGGCATGGACCTCGGCCAAAGCTACGCGCCGATCAACGACGCTTACCGCGAACCCTTCGCCTACGGCGGCAAAATCACCACGGTGACGTTTGACATCCCCGACCTCCGCCAACGCGGCGAAGCGATCAGTCAGGTGCGCGCGGCAGAAGCGCAGCAGTAAATTCTTCCGCTTCTTTGCCCTCTCCCCTCTGGGGAGAGGGCAGGGTGAGGGGCCTTACTTCGATCAATCAATCAATCCACATCCTCCGCTGTCACCCCGGCCTTGTGCCGGGGTCCAGTAGCCACACATTCCGAACGCAACGCCCTGGATCCCGTGACAAGCACGGGATGACATCTGAAGTTGTAGGAATACCAACGCCCCAACTCCGTCATGGCCGGACTTGATCCAGCCATCCACGCCTTCCTTCACCCCGTCCCGCAAAAATCATATTTTCGCCATTCAAATCATGCGCTCCCTCGCTATGATGCCCCATGGCCACTCCCACCTCCACCTTCCTCGCGCTTCTCACCGCCGCGCAAATGTCCCGTGCCGATGCGCTCACCGTTGCGCGCGGGTTGCCGGGTATTGTCCTTATGGAAAACGCGGGCCGTGCCGTCGCCGACGCCTGCGCTGCGCGCTTTCCCCGCGGGCCTGTCGATGTGCTTTGCGGTCCGGGCAATAATGGCGGTGACGGCTTCATCGCCGCGCGGATATTGCGCGACATGGGTTGGTCGGTCACCGTGCATATGCTCGGTGAAATCTCCGTCCTCAAGGGCGACGCCGCGCTTGCTGCCGAAACATGGGCCGCACCCGTCGAGCCTTTGAGCCCCCAAGCAGGCGAGGGCGCACTCTTCATCATCGACGCGCTGTTCGGCGCGGGCCTCTCGCGTGACCTCACCGGCACCGCCCGCGAACTCGTCGGCCGTCTCAACGGTCTGCCGCGCGCCAAGCGTCCGGCCATCGTCTCCGTCGATGTGCCGAGCGGCCTTTCCGGCGACACGGGCGAAGTGCGCGGCGATGCGCTCGAAGCCGATCTCACAATCACTTTCTTCCGCAAAAAGCCGGGCCACCTCTTGTTGCCGGGTCGTCTGCTCTGCGGCGAACTTGTGCTTGCCGACATCGGCATCGACGAAGACGTGCTCGCCGACATCGCACCCGCCGCGTTCGAAAACGCGCCCGCGCTCTGGGACCAATTTCTCCCGCGCCCGCAACTCGATACCCATAAATTTGTCCGCGGCCATGCGCTCGTCACTTCGGGTGGTCCGTCGTCCACAGGTGCCGCGCGGCTCGCTGCCCGCGGAGCCGCCCGCGCCGGTGCGGGCCTCGTCACGGTGGCCTCGCCGCCCAATGCGGTGCTGGTCAACGCGGCCCACCTCACTTCGATCATGTTGACGCCTTGCGCCAATGCCGATGCGCTGTCGAAACTGCTGGAGGACAAACGCAAGAACGCCTGCCTCATCGGTCCGGGCAATGGCGTGGGGCAGGGCACGCGTGAGAATGTACTGGCGGCTCTTCTGTCCGGTGCGTCCATGGTGCTCGACGCCGACGCGCTGACATCGTTCGCCGAAAACCCGCGCGACCTCTTTGTCGCCATCACCGGTTATTTCGCAGGGCCGACGGTGCTCACGCCGCATGAAGGCGAATTCAAACGCCTGTTCCCGAATGTGAAAGGCGACCGGCTCACCCGCGCGCGTGAGGCCGCCCGCGAATCCGGTGCCGTCATCGTGCTCAAAGGTCCTGACACTATCATCGCCTCGCCCGACGGCGACGCCATCATCAACGCCAATGCCGGACCGGAACTGGCCACAGCAGGCAGCGGCGACGTGCTGGCGGGTTTCATCCTGGGGCTCCTGTCTCAGGGTGTCCCCGCTTTTGAAGCCGCCGCCATCGGCGTCTGGCTCCACGGTGCGGCAGGGGCATCGCTCGGCCACGGGCTGATCGCCGAAGATTTACCCGACGCGCTTCCCGCCGTTTGGCGGGGGCTTTTGGCCGCAGAGGGCTGATTCCGGCACTTTGCGGTCACATGGGGGCGGCTCCTCACCCATTATCGGCAAATCTGAGGCATTTCCGTCAGTCTTTCTCTGGTATTCCCCCAAAGCCCTTGGTATAGAGTGCGCCACTTTTGATGGCGGCTGAGCGGCATAGCAGAGCCGTGTTTCGGTCTGGCGGGCGTGGCGAAATTGGTAGACGCACCAGATTTAGGTTCTGGCGGGCAACCGTGGGGGTTCGAGTCCCTCCGCCCGCACCAAGACCGATAGCCCTTATTTTTGTAATGGATGAGAAGATGCAGGTCACTGTAACGAGCACCGATGGTTTGAAGCGCGAGATGACAGTCGCGGTCCCCGCGAAGGATCTTGAAGCAAGTGTGGGTGCCAAGCTCGAAGAGCTGAAGAACACCATCCGCCTCAAGGGCTTCCGTCCCGGTAAAGTGCCGCTGGCGCACATCAAGAAGACCTACGGCAAGCAGGTCATGTCCGAAGTCATCAATGACACGGTCGGTGCCTCCAGCCAGAAGGCACTCGAAGAACAGTCCATGCGCCCGGCGCTCCAGCCCAAGATCGACCTCGAAGGCGAGATCGAACAGGTGCTCGATGGCAAGGCCGACCTGACCTACAAGATGACGTTCGAAGTCATCCCGACCATCGAATTCACAGACTTCGGCAAGCTCGAAGTCGAACGCCTCGTCGCCGAACCGGCCGATGCGGACATCGACGAAGCCATGCAGCGCCTCGCCGACAATCAGAAAAGCTTCGAGCCCAAGGCCGAAGGCGAAGCAGCCGCCGAAGGCGACCTGCTCACCATCGACTTCCTCGGCAAGATCGACGATGTCGCCTTCGAAGGCGGCACGGCCGAAGACGCCAAGCTCGAAATCGGTTCAGGCCGTTTCATTCCGGGTTTTGAAGAGCAGCTCACGGGCGCCAAGGCTGGCGACGCGGTTGCCGTCAAAGTTACATTCCCCGCTGACTACGGTGCAGAAAACCTCGCAGGCAAGGACGCCGTGTTCGATGTCACCGTGAAGGCCGTTGAAACGCCAGCCGCCGTCGCCATCGATGACGAATTCGCCAAGCGTTTCGGCTTTGACGA
>JAUSLL010000005.1 GCA_030649335.1 Parvibaculum sp.
TTGCGTAACGCGCGCAACGCCGCTCATACTGCCGGCGAGTGATTTCAGTCCAGGCCATCTGATCCTCCGTGGTCTTCGCAAATCACAGAGAATCATAAGTCGCTGAAATCACTCACTCCTTTTTGGAGCAGGCTCTTAGACATCCAGCCCTACGGGCAAGAATTTCGGATATAGCTTGGATCAACAATCGTAAATTGGGAAAGACTGCAACACTCGCAGTCAATGCATATTGTGAATGCGTTGAACAGTTTTGCATGAGCGAATCCGCAAACTCCAAGGGTAGCGAATCTAAAATCTTCTATGCAGTTGACTGCATGCAACGCGCGCTACAAATAGCATATGCAACAAACAAACGAGGAGTGACGCCTGAACGAGTCTCTAAAACGCTTCTCTTGCTATATGACACAACACGCACAGAAAATATTTGTGCGGCGTATCGTAAGATGGCGCAGCTCGCCCTCTACTATTCACAAATCTCGGAATCGGATATCGCCAATCACGCGGAACAATTGGCAGAAAGAGCCGCTGACCAGTACCCAATTGCGGTCCAATCAATTTTGGAAATGGCCGCTCACTTGCATGACAAACTGGGCAACCACGACGCCAAAAGACGATGCCAACTGGGGGCGGTAAATCAAACTCTCCGGATGAGAGAACAAGTAAGTGGCGCAGGTGCAGAAGCTCATTGGATCATGAAAGCGCTACAAGCCTTGCGTCACATCGCCGACGTAACTGAAATGGAAGAAGCTTTAGAGAATGATCTAAGGCGTTTGCAAAAAGCATCCATTAAAGAAATGGGCTCTTTTCCAATTGAATTGGACGTCTCCGACGAACGCGAAGAAACAGTGAATCAGTTCTCTAACCTCACTTTACCGGAAGCCTTGCTAAATTTCGCTAGGATTTCATCTTCACCAGGCTTGGATTATCTAAAAAAACAGGCATTAGACGCTGTCAATACTACACCGCTAACGGCGATGATTGGCATTTCTCATGTAGACGAAGAAGGGAAAGTCATCAGGAAATCGGAGAGCGCGGATACCTCCAAAGAACCAAGCGAAAGTTGGTTTACAAATCAAATTGCCCACAACGAAGATATTAGACGCTTATATGTCGATGCATCCCTCATTGATCCCGCCCGACAAACCATACTCTCAACACATAGCATCACAGAAAGACACTTGGACCCGATCATCGCTTGCTCACCTTTTATACCTGACTCTCAAAAGAAAATTTGGAGCATGGGTCTATTGCGATACTTTCAAAACGACTACATATCTGCCGCGCATTTGCTGCTGCCTCAATTGGAATCAAGCCTACGACATATCTTAAAACTAAATGGAATCTCGCCAGTTAAACGTTTTGACGACGGCACTGAAGAAGACCTCGACCTAGGTGGTATGCTTTCGCGAAACAGAAATGAACTTGATAAAATACTCTCCGCTAATCTAGCCGCCGAAATTGAACGGATATTCCATTTAAGGCCAGGCCCAGCGCTTCGTCATGACCTAGCTCATGGACTACTCAGCTCGGGACAATGTTCCGGACATAATGTTCACTACGCAAATTGGTTAATGTATAAATTATGCGTGTCCTTTGCATATGAGTACTGGGACAAGATTATTGCGCCACATTTGTCTTCACTCGTCGAAACCACTCAAAGCAACGACGTCATAGAATGAACAAATGACGCTGGATGGCCGGATCAAGTCCAGCCATGACAGATGGAGATGTTGCATCTTCCCCATTTCGTCATTGCGAGCGGAGCGAAGCAATCCACCTTACAGAGTCAGAGTGGATTGCCGCGTCGCTGCGCTCCTCGCAATGACGGTCGCGATGAGGTGCGTGTGACACGAAAATGGCCCGGTCATACGACCGGGCCATTTGTATTTCGAGAGGCGAGTAACGCTTACTCCGCCACCTTCACCTTATCCTGCGTCTTCGTGTCGAAGTCGCCCGCATCGTGACGTTCCAGAAGCTGCGACGAGGGTTCGCCAAAAACGCGGTTGACCATGCGGCCGCGTTTGACGGCGGGGCGTTCGCCGATTTCTTTGGTCCAGCGGATGACGTTTTTATAGGACGCCACTTCGAGGAATTCGCCGCCTTCATAAAGCAGGCCCAAAGCGAGCGAGCCGTACCACGGCCAGATGGCGATGTCGGCGATGGAATATTCATCGCCCGCCATATACTTGTTCTTGGCCAAATGCTGGTCGAGCACGTCGAGTTGACGCTTCACCTCCATCGCGAAACGGTCGATGGCATATTCGATCTTCATCGGCGCATAGGCATAAAAATGCCCGAAGCCGCCGCCGAGATAAGGCGCGCTCGCCATCTGCCAGAAGACCCAGTTCATGCATTCGGTTTTGGCGTGATGATCCTTGGGGATCAGCTCGCCGAATTTTTCAGCGAGATACACAAGCATGGAACCGGACTCAAACAGCCGCGTCGGCGGCGTGGTCGAATGATCCATGAGGGCGGGAATTTTGGAATTGGGGTTGATGGCCACAAAGTCGGAGCCGAACTGGTGGCCCTCGCCGATGTTGATGAGCCAGGCGTCGTATTCGGCACCCTTGTGGCCCAGCGCGAGAAGCTCCTCCAGCATCACCGTGACCTTGACGCCATTGGGCGTCGCCAGCGAATAAAGCTGGAAGGGATGCTTGCCGATCTGCAGCTCTTTGTCATGCGTGGGACCGGCGACGGGGCGATTGATATTGGCAAAGCGCCCGCCACTGCCCTTGTTCCAGGTCCAGACTTTCGGGGGCACGTATTCTGCTGGTGTGTCGGACATGTTTCTGATCCCTGTTCGCGCCTTCGGCGTCTGATAAATTAATGACATTCATTGTTTCACGAAATGAAATGTCAGGAAATGCCATTCAATGGCTACAGGGATATTTGGGCCCTAAGGCACGCGGATCAACCCATGAAATAAGCCCCGGAGCGCAGGCTCCGGGGCTGGGCAACGGCCGAATTCAGCTATCAGGCGGAAACGGCGCGACCGGCGGGGGCCTTCAACTCGCGCGCGACGAGATAAAAGAGAGGGCCGAAAGAACCGGAGACCAATGTCAGAATAACAAAGGGCCAAGCAGGCACACCGCTGGTGCGCGAATCCGACACCATCCAGATCATGGCAAGGCCACAGACAATCACGAGGTCAGTGATGACCTGCATGCCAGCCCAGCTGGCCAGATGCAGTTCGAAAATGCCGATAAAGCCGACATCCAACAAGGCTTCAACGGAGAGGACGCCGAAGGCAAGGATGACAGCGGCAAGGGCGATGAGACGAAAGGACATGGGAACCTCCTGTTTTTGTTCCCACCAAAGATGATCGCGCGGCTGCGGCCTCGCAATTACCTCCAAAGTCATTGAATGGTCTGTACCCCGGCGGGATACTCAAGCACAAAAGGAGATGCTCGTGGCCCTCACATCACCCGCAAGCGCGCGCGCCGACACACGCGGCTTTCCCTATCTGCTGAAAAGCTGGCGGCAAAAACGCAGGCTGTCGCAACTTGATCTTGCGATGAACGCCAATGTCTCGCAGCGCCACGTGAGCTTTCTTGAATCAGGCCGCGCCAGCCCCAGCCGCAATATGATCCTGCAACTCAGCGAAGCACTGGAGGTGCCCTTGCGCGAACGCAATGACTGGCTGGTGGCGGCGGGCTTTGCGCCGATCTTCAAAGCGAGGCCACTGGACGATCCGCAAATGAACCAGGTGATGAACGCCGTTCAGATGATGCTCTCCAATCACGCGCCCTTTCCCGCCATTGCCATCGACCGGGCTTGGAACATTCGCTTGTCAAACGCACCCTTCGACATGCTGACGACGATGATCGGCGCTGATATGTGGGAGAAGATTGCAGACCCCAAGCGCCCCGGACAGCACAATTTGATGCGGTTGTTTTTTCACCCCGCTGGCATCCGCTCTTATGTGACCAACTGGCAAGCCGTCGCGCCATTGCTCTGGCACAGGGCACAGCGCGAGGCCGAAGCACTGGGCGGGCAAGAAATGAAATCCGTGTTGCTGGAACTTGCCCAATATCAAGATTCCAACACGCTGTGGTCAGCGGAGGACGCAAACCTTGTGCCGGTGCTGCCGCTGGAAATGGAGAAAGACGGCGCGCGCATTTCACTGTTCACAGTGATCGCCACTTTCGGCACGGCGCAAGACGTGACGGCGGACGAGCTGCGCATCGAGAGCTTGTTTCCGGCAGACGAGGCGACCGAACAATTATTTCGTGCGATGGCAGGATAATGGCGTCAGCTCAGGAGCGCTCCGGTGACGAGCCAGCGGAAGGCACGCTCTTTCACCGTGCGCGGCGCGGCAAGGTCGAGGCGCGCAAGACAATCGGCAATCTTCACGTTCAACTGACCCGCCCTGACGCCGCGCATGAGGAAAACCGCAAGCTGCAATGGCGTTGCTGATTTCAACTTTTGCAAGGCAGGCAACAGCCGCTGTTCAACAGGCGTGAAATCACTGCCGAAGGGAAACAACGGCAGATCGCCCTGCGCGGCGAGGGGTCCCAAGGCCGACCGGAGGTGAGCGGGTGTATTGTTACGCTGCGCTTCGGGAATTTCGTAACCCGCGGCAATTTTGCCTGCGGCCTTTGCCTGTTTGAGCAATGCGGGTTGGAAACGTGAATCCGTGATGGCGAGCATGGCGGCGACCACATCGGCATCGGACTTGCCCCGCAAATCCGCCACGCCATATTCGGTGACGATAATGTCGCGCAGGTGACGCGGGATCGTCTGGTGCCCGTAGGACCAGAGAATATTCGAAACCGTTTTACCCTTGGCTTCGCGCGTTGCCGCTAACGTGATGACCGAGCGCGCATCCTCAAGATCGAAAGCCTGCGCCACAAAATTATACTGACCGCCGACACCGCTGACCACACGGCCATCTTCCAGCGCGTCGGACACGACAGCGCCGAGCGCCGTCACCATCATTGCGTTATTGATGAAACGGGCTTTGGCGCGGTGCCGGCGTTTCAGCGCCGCATCGCCCGACAGATCATTGGTGAAGGAAACCGCCACCATCTGCAATTTGGCAAGAAGCCCCGCATCCATCTCGCGCAACCGTTTGTAGAAATTTTTTGTGCCGAGAAAGAAGGCAGCGTGAAGGAGAACGCCATCAACCTCGCGCTTCAAAATGCCTGCGTCGATGAGTGACAGAAACCCCTCGACAAACATTTCGCTAACGCCGTAAAGCCCTTGCGTGAAGGGCGCGTCTTCAGGAGAGGCCGCGTCGGGCGCGAGACGCGCGGCGGCAGACCGGAAGTCAGCATTTTTGTTTTGACGCAAGGTGAGCGCATGAACAAGCGCGTCCGCCTGCTTGCCGATACCGATTTGCAATGTGCCGCCATCGGGAATGAGGCGTGCGACATGAATGCCGGTCGCATATTCGGTGAGACTGACCGGCTCCTTGGGGGCCGAGAACAGGGGAAAGTCTGTCGCGGAATTATCAAGCACATGAGCGAATGTGGACGCGGGCACATCGCCCTCTCCCGGCATAAACGGCAATTCGGAATTCACTTCGCCGACCAGCATGAACGATGCTTTGCCGCTGGCACGCGCGGCAAGCAGGTCAAGTGTCGTATCCGTATTGCAGCTCAGGCTGTAGCGCGTTTCTCCATCGACTGTTTTCTGCGCGACCAACTGCGTGATGACATTGACACCACGCCCGACCATGTAACGTGCGGCATGGGTGTAATTGGCAGAAATGTAATTCTGCTGGGCATGAGGCACCGAGAGCCAACGGCCTGCGAGAAAGAAGAATTCCGTGACGTCAATATTGGCAGGCAATGTGCCTGCCCGCTGCGCCTTGGTGTAGGCAAGTTCGGGATAGCCGCCAAAGACGCGCTCGGCAAAGGGGGCGAGAAAGCGACGCTCAATATCGCCCGACGCGCGCGGCACTTCAGGTGTCAGCGCTGTAAAGATGCTCAAGCGAATTGTGGGATCGGCCACGGCGCGGGCATAGAGCGCGTTGACGATCGTATTGGCCTTGCCAAGCCCGAGCGGCAGACCGAGCACGATCACTTTGCCGACTTCGCGGATGATGGCATCGACAGCGGCGTCAGCGGCATTGTGAACAACAGGCATTATGCGGCACCCGCGCGTGGAGTGATGCGCTTGGGATCGCCCGCATCATCAATGGCGACATAAGTGAATTTGCCCTGCGTGACAAGAATGGGCGCGGTCTCATTGCGCCGCACGACCCATGCCTCGATGCTGACTGAGGCAGACGTATTGCCGACATGAATGACATCGACATGGATGGCCACCACATCGCCGACAAAGACGGGCTTCCTGAAACTCATCGCATCGACCGCGACCGTGACACAACGGCTCTTGCTCACTTTGGAAACAGTAATTTCACCCGCCATATCCATTTGGCCAAGCAACCAGCCACCAAAAATATCGCCATTGCGATTGGTATTAGCAGGCATGGCCAGAACACGGATGGCGAGTTCGCCTTTGGGGGAAGCGTTCACGCTATCGATCGCTTGTGTCATGGGAAATCCTTATGTCGCAAGTATCACCACAAACTATAGGTCAAACCGTTAGCATTCGCGAAGTGACAAAAAAGCCGGTGCGATTGCTCGCACCGGCTTTCTGGTATCGTATTGCCTGAAAGGCTTAGGCGGCGTTGTAGCCGAGCACTGCCTTCACTTCGAGGAATTCTTCGAAGCCGAATTCGCCCCATTCGCGGCCGTTGCCGGACTGCTTGTAGCCACCGAACGGTGCGTTGAGATCAGGACCGGCGAGGTTCAGATGCACGTTGCCGGTGCGCAGACGCGAAGCCACCTTGCGCGCATGAGCTGGTTCGCCCTGCACATAGCCCGAAAGGCCATAGACCGTGTCATTGGCGATGGAGACGGCGTCTTCTTCGTCTTTGTAGGGCAAGATCGTCATGACCGGGCCGAAGATTTCTTCGCGCGCAATCGTCATGTCATTGGTGACATTGGCGAACACGGTCGGGCGAACGTAGAAGCCCTTGTTGAGACCATCGGGACGACCGACGCCACCTGTGACGAGCGTCGCGCCTTCGTCGATGCCCTTCTGGATGAGGCCCTGGATCTTGTTGTACTGAACTTCAGACACAACCGGACCCATGACAGTGCCTTCGGCTGTCGGATCGCCGACTTTGATCGATTCCGCAGCGGCCTTGGCGATGGCGATGACTTCGTCCTGACGCTTGGCAGGCACGAGCATGCGCGAGGGCGCATTGCAGGACTGACCGGAGTTGGACATCATGCCATAGACGCTGCCGGCAACGGCTTTGTTGAAATCGGCATCATCGAGAACGATGTTGGCCGACTTGCCACCAAGTTCAAGCGCGACGCGCTTCACGGTGTCAGCGGCAGCCTTGGACACGAGAATGCCAGCGCGCGTTGAACCCGTGAAGGACATCATGTCCACATCGGGGTGCGACGAGAGCGGCGCACCGACGTCAGGGCCGTCACCGTTGATGAGGTTGAACACACCGGCGGGAACGCCCGCTTCGTGCATCACTTCGGCAAAGAGATAGGCGTTGATCGGTGCGACTTCCGACGGCTTCAGAACCATCGTGCAGCCAACGGCGAGCGCCGGTGCCACTTTGCAGGCGATCTGGTTGATCGGCCAGTTCCAAGGCGTGATGAAACCACAAACGCCGACAGGCTCGCGCACGATGCGCGAGGTGCCCTTGTCGCTTTCAAATTCGTAATTCTTGAGGAGTTCAAGATTGGTCGCGAAATGCGCGACGCCCATGGCGGCCTGAGCCTGCATGGAGAGCTTGGAGGGCGCACCCATTTCCGATGTGATGGCGGCAGCGATTTCCGGATAGCGCTTCTTGTAGGCTTCGATGATGGCTTCCAGAAGCTCAACGCGCTCCTTCTTGCTCGTCGTCGAGAATTTCGGGAAGGCGGCCTTGGCAGCGGCAACGGCCTTGTTCACGTCGGCAGCCGAACCCATGCTGATACGTGCAACAGCTTCTTCGGTCGCCGGGTTGATGACGTCGAGCGTCTTGGGTGTGGTCGGATCGACCCATTTGCCGTCGATGTAAAACTTCAGATAATCTTTCATGCTTTTCTCTCCGTTTGAGGCAATTCCCTGAACCCCGCAAAGCCGCCATGCCTAAGGTCAGGCGGGGGAGCGGCTAAACCGACCATTTTGGTCTGCCCGTTTCACCGAGGGCGTTCTTGTTTGGCAGAGAACCTGACACATAGGTCACTTTTGCTCAAGTGCGGCGGCGGGACGAGCACACCCTAATCAGGCAAAGTACCGCCCCCACAAAATCCCTGTTGCGCCGCAAAATTGACACGCTATTGAAACACACCAGAGTGTGAGGCCAAATGTCTGCAAATAGCCCTCCCTAACCTAGGGACAAGGGGCAGAGCAGCGGGGATTGCGGAGAGCGACGCGAGAATGTTCATCGACGGGCGGCAGGTGCCGGACGGCACCATTATCGACACCGATATTGCCATTATCGGCGCAGGCGCGGCGGGCATCACCATTGCCCGCGAGCTGACCGGCAAGGACATCCGCGTGACGCTGATCGAAAGCGGTGGCTTGCAGTTCGAACCGGAGTCCCAATCCCTTTATGAAGGCGAGAGCGTCGGCGTGCCCTATGCGCTGGACTCATCACGCCTACGCTATTTCGGTGGCTCCACAAACCATTGGGGCGGCTGGTGTCGCCCGATGCAGCCGATCGACTTTGAACAGCGCGACTGGGTGCCCCATTCGGGCTGGCCTATCACCTATGATGATCTCGCGCCCTATTACGAACGCGCCAACGACATCGCTCAGGTCGGGCCGGTGCGCTACAACGACACCGACTGGTGGTCGGACGATGGCAAGAACAAGATATTGCCGCTGCCCGGCGGCGAGGTAACGACGCGCTGGTTTGAATACAGCCCCCCCACCCGCTTTGGACAATTTTACCGCAAGGCCATCGAGAAGGCCCCGAACGTCCAGACGTACCTCCATTCCAACGTGCTCGAGATTGTGCCGACGGCAAATGCCGCAATGGTCGATCACTTGCGGATCGGCACACTCAGCGGCGTGCGCTTTGAAGTGCGCCCCAAGCTCGTGATCCTCGCGACAGGCGGCATCGAGAATGCGCGCGTGCTGCTCATGTCCAACAGCGTCGCTAAGGCCGGTCTCGGCAACGACAATGACGTGGTGGGGCGCTATTTCATGGAGCATCCCCATGTCGACAAGCCGGTCGAAATCCTGCTGACCAATCCCGAAATCGTCGCGCCTTATTACAAGACCTATACCAAACTCAACGGCGCACAGATCCGCGCAGTCTTCATGTTCACCGACGAATATCTGCGCGCCCAGCGCCGCCTCGGCACGGTGATGACTTTTTATGAATCAAAAGATGTGCGCGCCGACGACACATACGACGAGCGCGGAATCAGCGAAAACCGTTCGCTCGAACCCGATATTTTGCAGATGATCCGCTCGACCAATGCGACACCGGCAGAAGACGGCGCACTCGGCAAACGCTATGGCACGGGCTGCGCCACCGAACAGGCACCAAACCCGATAAGCCGCATCATGCTGTCGCACAGCAAAGATGCACTCGGCCTGCAACGCACGAAGATGGACTGGCGTCTCACCACCGACGACCGCACAAACTTGCGTAAAAACCTCGAAGCCCTGTCGCGCGCCTTCGGCCAATGGGGCGGTGGCGCTGTAAAAATCCTCTTCAAGGATAAAGACCGCTGGGACGAGGCGGAAGGCTGGGGCAACCACCACATGGGCACAACGCGCATGTCGGCAGACCCGCGCAAGGGCGTGGTGGACGCCAATTGCAAAGTGCATGGCATGGATAATCTTTATGTGGCGGGGAGTTCGGTGTTCACCACATCGGCAACCGTCAACCCGACGCTGACATTGCTGGCGCTGGCACACCGCCTCGCCGATCACGTCGCCGAAAAATTCACGCGCGGGGCCTGACGCAGATGAGCAATAATCAAGAACATGCACATGAGGGCCACCCGGCGATCTCACGGCGCAATCTGCTGATCCTCGGCGGCGTGGCGATTGTGGCGGGCGCTCTGCCCGTGACCTTTCTCGCGCTCGAACCCGATAATTCGCATTTCGCCAATGATCTGATGAGCCTGCTCGCCGAACCCGATGCGGCCGCACGCCTCGGCACCGAATGGCGCAAAGTGGCGACGATAGCGCGCGAGCCCGCTGTCATCGCTTCTTCAATCGGCAAGCGCCTCAACCCGCACGGCTGGCACAATCAGGGCACACCGGAAGAACTCCGTGAGGCGCTCAAGGCAGCCATCGTGCGCGACTATGCCAACAACGACATGGTAAGCATCAGCGGTTGGCAGATAGCGCGCACCAGCGCCGAGCTTTGTGCATTGGCCGCGAGCCTCAGCGGCGACAGCACCGGCGACGAAGCCGCCCCTGCTGCGCACGCCGAACACGGCTAGTCACGTCGCCGCCGGTGCTTTCCGGCGGCTGACGATGATGATCGAGACAATGAGCACGGCCAGCAGCACGGCAGACGAGCCGATGGTGCCAAAGCCGAGCCCGCCCTTTTCGAGCGGCTTCGTCAGCAGATCGCCGACCGTCGCGCCCAAAGGCCGCGTCAGCACGAAGGCAATCCAGAAGAGCGCCGTGCGCGACACTGACGTGAAGAAATATGCCAGAACGATAAGCGCGATGAGCGATGCGATGAGCAATGCGCCACCTGCAAAGCCAAGCCCCGAACTGTCGGCAAGAAAATCACCGAGCGCCGTGCCCAGCGTGTTCGACACGAGGATCGCGGCCCAATAAAAGCTCTCAACCTTCAGGCTTTTGACATTAGCCACCGAGAGCGTGCCGACATTGGCGCGCCAGACCGCCAAAATGATCAACAGCAAAGTGAGCAACATGGCCGAGCCCGCGACGTAACCCATGCCGAGCGAACGGTCGATGTAATCCGACATGGTGGTGCCGGCGGTACTGGTTGAAAGGATCACGCTCCAATAGAGCAACGGGTGATAAGACTTCGCCGTGAGCTGACCGACGAGTGTCGCCAAAAATATCGCAATCAGAATGAGCGAGCTTGCCGCATAACCCACGTTGAGTGTCATCGAGAGAAGATCGCCTGCGGTTTCGCCAAGCGTCGTCGCGCAAATCTTCATCACCCAAAAGGCAAAGGTGATGGCAGCAACTTTGTTCAGTTGATTTTCGGCCATGGGAAAAAGGCTGCTTTCAGATCATTCGCAAGCGCCGCCATGGGGCTTGATCGCGAATGATACTTAAGAGCATGGCCCCGATTTGCCTAATGAAATCGAGTTCATTCGGGCCTGTATGGTGGAAGCGCGATTTTCCATCCAGGGGCCTGGCGCGTTGGGTCGCCAGTTGAGCGGATTGGGAAGCGCCGTCGCCATGAGAGCCGCCTGGCGCGAAGTGAGGCGCGCGGCGCTCACACCGAAATAATGCCGTGCCGCCGCTTCTGCCCCGTAAATGCCCGGCCCCCATTCGATCTCGTTGAGATAGAGCTCCAGAATGCGCCGCTTGGGCAACAACGCTTCGAGCCAAACGGTGAGATAGGCCTCTGCTGCCTTACGCACAAAATTGCGCGCAGGCCAGAGCAAGAGGTTCTTCGACGTTTGCATGCTGATGGTGCTCGCACCGCGCATAGAAAGACCTGCCGCATTACGCTCGAGCGCATTGTCCACCGCCTCCCAGTCAAAACCGCTGTGCTGGCAGAACTTCGCGTCCTCGGACGCGATGACCGCGCGCTGCAAATGGGGTGAGATGCGCGCGAGAGGTACCCAGTCCTTGGAAAGGCCATAGCCCTCAACGACACGTATCAGCATGAGCGGCGTGACGGGTGGCGGCACCACGCGGTAGAGCACAAAAATAAGCGCAGGGGCGACAAAGAGGACCAGCAGAAGATCGCCGACAAAACGCACAAAGCCGGTGCGCTTACGTGGCGGAGACACTTTCCCGCCCCGCGCGGGCGGGCGCATGGCAGGTTTACGTTTACGGGAAAGGAGAGCGCCGCGTTTCTTGGTCACGGCGGCGATTGTCTGCGAAGCGCATGAAAGTCTCAAGGCCCACCCGTCGCTCAATGACACAACAGGCACAAAAAGAAAGGGTGCTGCGTTTCACACGCAACACCCTTCTTGAAAACGTCAGATCAACACTGAAATTACATCGCAAAAGCGACGCGCAGGCCATAGACCCAGCTGTCCTTATCGACAACGGCGCCCGTGTCATCAAAGCCCGGGTTGCGGACCCACTGCACTGAAGGTGTCAGGTTGAGGTAAGGCAGCACGTCGTATTTGACATAGATTTCAGCTTCGGTGGTGTCGGAGAAACCGGCACCCAGATCTTCGTTGACGCCTGTTTCCGTGACGCCGAGACCGATGAGCACTTCATCAGTGATTTGGCGCTGCACGGCGGCACCGAGATACCATTCAGCCGTCGAGGCATCCTCATCAGCAGCGCCCGCACGCAACGACCAGCCGTTACCGGCCGCCGTGCCTTCGAGAACGCCATAGACGCCATGATTGCTGGTCGTGCCCGGACGCAGATCGACATAGGCGTGATCGGCGGTATTGGTCCAGACGCCAAGACGCAACGCACCTTCTTCGCCGAGACCTGCAAGGCCCCAACCGGCTTCAACGGCACCAAAGAGGCCTTTGCCCGTGCTGCGAACGTCAAAGAGGTCCGGATAAGAATGGCTGGGGTTATCGCCGAGGCCACTGGTGCTGGCGGCAAGGAAGGTAAAGCCCGGGAGCGCGCCTTCGCCTTGCGTCGTCAGCACAAGGCCGAGCGTGTAATCAGGAAATTCAATTGTCGTGTTGTGCACGAGGGACCCATTCATGAACTGCGTGCGTTCGTCATTGGCGAAGGCGCTGGTGTCGATGAAGGCCGACGTGTCAATAAGACCAGCGCTGAGCCCGACGCTACCCAGTTCAAACTCATAGAACAGTTCAGAGATCTGCAGACGACCGTGGCCCGCGCCATTGGTGGCGGTCCCGACGTTGGCGTTCGAATTGCCAAGGAACGATGTGACGCCGTCCACGCGCGGCGTTGTTGTGCCTTCAATATGGACGTGCAACTCGCCACCGACACCCGGCACCGGCAGGGTCACGAAAAGCTCAGGCCGCAGCGAGGCTTCATCGTTGATACGGCTGTCGCTGGCACCCTGATAGGTGCCGATGATGGAGCCTTCGAACACGGGCTCTTCCGCGCCCGTTTTGGCTTCAATGCGTTCCGACTGCGTGGCGTCGGCGTAAGCGGCCGGCGCGGCCAGCAGAAGGGCCGCAAGGGCCGGAACGAGGGTCTTGGAGATCAGCATTTTCAGCTCCGTCGGGTTGCCAATTTTTGGAATTGATATTGAATATCAGAGTAAATAGCAAATACCACAAAAAGAAATGTTATAACATATTAATTCTAGACTGATGGGCCTTAGATGCGCAATGCCCGACAGGTAAGAAGCTGTCGCCAAACCGACACGAAGGTTTCTTATGAAGTATTGCCGGTGATCGGGAACCGACAGGAGCGGGAACCGATCTTCAGCGACTTCCGATCAAGCGGTTTTATCCCTCAGCACCTAAAACCCACTAAGCTGCGGGTCTGACCGACGTTAACTTCTGATACAAACAGTGGGCGAACCGGTGCGGCCTGCCTGCCCTTCTGTCGCAAACACAACCTCTGACACAAACAGGGATGCCAAGTTTTATGACGAGACTTCCCGGAGGTCGCCTCTCTGTTCTTGCAGCCGGACTCGCGCTGATTTTGCTCTTTGCTTTTCGCGGACCCCTGGGTCTGACGGGATCAGACAAAGGCGACGCCAGCGCACGCGCCGTGCCTGTCGTGGTCGCGACGGCCTATGCCCGCAACGTACCGGTCTATACCCAAACCATCGGCACCGTGATGGCGAATGCCACCGTGCAGGTACGCTCGCGCATCGACGGCCAGATCATTGCCGCCAAATTCCGCGAGGGTCAGACCGTGAAAGCGGGTGATGCGCTTTTCGAAATCGACCGCGCGCCCTATGAAGCTGCGCTGCGCGCCGCCAAGGCCAATCTGCAACGCAATGAAGCCCAATCCGGCAATGTCGCGCGCGATCTTTCCCGCGCCAATGCATTGGCAAAAAAGGGCTATGCCTCGACACAGACGCTTGATGCCGCCAATGCCGCGATGAAGGAACTGACAGCGAGCATCGCCGCCTCGCAAGCCGCCGTTGATCAGGCACAATTGCAACTCGACTACACCGAAATCCGCTCACCCATCGACGGCAAGACCGGCCCCATACTTGTTGACGCAGGCAACCTCATCAAAGCCAATGACGCCAATGCGCTCGTCGTTGTGACACAGATCCAGCCGGTAAAAATTTCATTCTCGGTCGCCCAGCAAAACCTGCCGCAACTGCAATCGCAAATGAAGGACGGCACATTGCAGGTCGCCTTGCGCTTGCATGACGCCAGCGAAGGAGAACCCCAAGATCGCCCGACCGCAACGGTTGACTTCATCGCCAACAGCGTCAACACCGCGAACGGCACTATTGAACTACGCGCCACTTACGACAATCCCGACCTGCGTTTCGTGCCCGGCGAATTCGTCGATGTTGAAGTGCGCCTTGCCGAGTTGAAGGACGCCGTCACCGTGCCCGCACGCGCGATCAACACCGGGCAGGACGGGCTCTATGCCTTTGTGATCGGCGCAGACGACAAAGTCGAAATGCGTGCCGTCGCCCTCCTACATCAGGACGGCGAGATTGCCGCCGTCAAATCCGGCATCAGTGCCGGCGACCGCGTGGTGATTGACGGACAGTTGCAACTCCTGCCGGGGGCGACTGTGAAGATCATTGACGAAACCAAAGGACCCGCTGCCTCATGAACCTGTCGCAAATATTCATAATGCGACCTGTGATGACAACGCTGGTGATGACAGCGCTCGTGCTGTTCGGCGCCTTCGGCTACACACAATTGCCCGTCAGCGAATTGCCCGACGTCGATTTCCCGACAATCTCCGTCAGCGCCTCGCTGCCCGGCGCCTCACCCGAGACCATGGCTTCTTCCGTCGCCACGCCGCTTGAGAGCCAGTTCTCAACGATTGCGGGCATCGACGAAATGACGTCTACATCGAGCCTCGGCTCGACGCGGATCACGCTGCAATTCAAACTCGACCGAAATATCGACGCTGCCGCACAGGATGTGCAATCCGCCATCTCGTCCGCTCAACGACAGTTGCCCGACGGCATGACAACGCCTCCCACCTTGCGCAAGGTGAACCCCGCCGACAGCCCCGTGTTGTTTCTCACGCTGAGTTCGCCGACGCTCGAACTGTCCGAAGTGAACCGCTACGCCGAAACATTGCTGGCCCGCCGCCTCTCAACCATCGACGGCGTGGCGCAGGTCAATGTCTATGGCTCACAAAAATATGCAGTCCGCATCCAGCTCAATCCCGACGCGCTGGCCGCCCGCGGCCTTGGCATCAATGAAGTAACGGCGGCGGCGCGCGCCACCAACGTCAACAACCCGACAGGCACGCTCAACGGCACGACCCGCTCGACCGTCATCCGCGCCGAAGGACAACTCACCGACGCCGACGCCTTCCGCCGCCAGATCATCACCTGGCGCGACGGCGCGCCTGTGCGCTTCGGCGACATCGGCACGGTGACCGACAGTGTCGAGAACAACAAGGTCGCAAGCTGGGTCCATGGCGCGCGCGGCGTCATGCTGTCGATCCAGCGCCAGCCGGGTGCGAACACCATCGAAGTGGTCGATGCAGTGATGAAAATCCTGCCCGCCTTTAGCGCGCAACTGCCCGCCGCCGTGACGCTCGCCGTGCACTACGACCGCAGCCAGTCGATCCGTGCCTCTGTACATGACGTACAGCTGACGCTCGGCATTGCCGCCGCCCTTGTCGTCATGGTGATCTTTCTCTTTTTACGCAGCCTGTCGGCGACCATCATCCCCTCGCTCGCGCTGCCTATTTCGATCATCGGCACGTTCGGCGGCATGGCCTTTCTCGGCTACAGCCTCGACAATCTTTCGCTGATGGCATTGACGCTCTCCGTCGGCTTCGTCGTCGACGACGCCATTGTCATGCTCGAAAACATCATGCGTCACATCGAGAAGGGCGAGAAGCCTTTCGAAGCGGCGCTCAACGGTGCACGCGAAATCAGCTTCACGATCCTATCGATGACAGTGTCACTCGCCGCCGTGTTCATTCCGATCCTGTTTCTCGGCGGCATCCTCGGTCGCTTGCTGCACGAGTTTGCCGTCACCATCGTGCTCGCCATTGTCGTCTCCGGCATCGTCTCTGTGACGCTGACGCCGATGCTCGCCAGCCGCATGATCCGCAAGGCCCCGTCGGGTCATGAAAAGAAGCCGCAGATGGCGATCTTGCGCTGGAGCGAGAGAAGCTTTGACCAGCTGGAACGCGCTTACGAACGCACGCTGAAGACAAGCATGGCGCATCACCGCACGGTCTTCGGCGTGTTCGTGCTGAGCCTCGTTGCCACCGTCGCGCTCTTTATGTTCATTCCGAAAGATTTTATGCCGAGCGGCGATACCGGACAAATTCGCGGCAACACCGAAGGCCCGAACGGCATTTCATACGAAGACATGGCGCGCCACCAGAAAGAGGCCGCAGCCATCATTGAAGCTGACCCCAATGTGGCCGCTGTCATGTCGATCATCGGTTCGGGCGGGTCGCGCCCCAGCACCAATAACGGCACGCTCATCATCCGCCTGAAGCCCCGCAGCGAACGCTCGCTGAGTGCCGACGAAATCATTCAAAAGCTGCGGCCGAAACTCGCCACCATCGCCGGTCTCAAAGTCTATCTGCAAAACCCGCCTTCCTTGCGCATCGGCGGGCGCTCATCAAAAGCGGCCTATCAATACACGTTGCAGGATGTCGATCTTGCGACCCTTTATGAAAGTGCCGAACGTCTGCGCGTGGCACTGAGCAGCGCACCTGGCTTTCAGGACGTGACGAGCGATCTTGACCTTTCGACACCGACACTGAGCGTAGACATCAACCGTGACCGAGCGGCAATGCTCGGCGTGACGCCGGCTCAGATTCAAGACGCCCTGTCGTCAGCCTTCGGCGGCGTACAAATTTCGACGATCTACACCTCCTCTGATCAATATCAGGTGGTGATGGAGCTACAGGACAAATATGCGCAAGACGCATCGGCGCTCGAACGGCTCTACCTGCGATCATCGAACAGCGCGCTGGTGCCGCTGACAGCTGTCACCACGACCAAGAACACTTCGACCTCACTCACTGAAAATCATCAGGGACAATTGCCCGCCGTCACACTTTCTTTCAACCTCGCTCCCGGCGTTGCCCTGTCCGATGCAATGGCGACCATCAAACGGGTGCAAAACGACATCCGCCTGCCCGATACCGTCACCTATGCCTTCGGCGGCACAGCGCAGGCCTTTGAACAATCGATGAGCGGGCTTGGCCTGCTGCTGACGCTGGCGATCCTCACGGTCTATATCGTGCTCGGCATTCTCTATGAGAGTTTCATCCATCCGCTGACGATCCTGTCCGGCCTGCCCTCTGCCGCCGTCGGCGCGCTGCTGACACTCCTGCTCTTTGGTATGCCGCTGACGCTTTACGCTTTTGTCGGCATGATCATGCTCATCGGCATTGTCAAAAAGAACGCCATTATGATGATCGACTTTGCGCTGGAGCGTGAACGCGGCGAGGGCATGGCACCGGCGGACGCCATCTTGCGCGCCGCCGTCATCCGCTTCCGTCCGATCATGATGACGACCATGGCCGCCCTCATGGGCACGCTGCCCATCGCCATCGGCTTTGGCGAGGGCGGCGAAGTGCGCCAGCCCCTGGGCCTTGCCGTTGTTGGCGGCTTGATCCTCTCGCAGATCCTGACGCTCTACATCACGCCGGTGCTTTACATCTATCTCGACGGTCTCGGCAAACGCCTGAGCCGCCGCGCGATCGGCACCCGCCTCGCCCCCGGCGAATAATCGCGCCTGGACAGGTGACAGCAAAGGCCGGTCAAACTAAAGTCCCCCAAATGAAAACGTCCGGGGGGACAAAATGGCCGATCAAAAAAGCAAACAAGAACTGGCGAAGGCAGGAAAGGGCAAGCGCCGCTGGCTCGTCCCGTTGATTTTTATTCCGTTTTTCGGCGTCCTCTGGGTGCCCTCCTACAATACGCTTGAGCCGACGCTCGCCGGTGTGCCGTTTTTCTATTGGTACCAGATGGCCTGGATCCTCATCAGCGCCGCCCTGACGTTCACTGTCTATCTCCTGACCGAGAAGGAATAGACCCATGCAGTGGACAGCAACTTACGTCTTCGTCAGCCTCTTTGTGTTCGTAACCGTGCTGGGCTTTGCCGCCGCGCGCTGGCGCGCGGGCGATCTCAACCACATCAATGAATGGGGCCTCGGCGGCCAGCGCTTCGGCACCATCGTCACCTGGTTCCTACTTGGCGGCGATCTTTACACGGCCTATACGTTCATCGCCGTACCTGCTCTTGTCTTCACCGCCGGGGCGCTCGGCTTTTTCGCCGTGCCCTACACCGTCCTCGTCTATCCGCTGGTCTTCTTGATTTTCCCACGCATGTGGTCAGTTGCCCGCAAGCACGGGTTTGTCACTGCATCTGATTTTGTCAAAGGCCGCTACGGCCATCACGGGCTGGCGCTCGCCGTTGCTTTGACCGGCATCGTCGCCACCATGCCCTATATCGCCTTGCAGCTTGTCGGCCTTGAAACAGTGATCGGCGCACTCGGCTTCGACACACACGGCACGATGGGCCATATGCCGCTCATCATCGCCTTCGTGATCCTTGCCGCCTTCACCTATTCAAGCGGCTTGCGCGCACCTGCCCTCATCGCCATCGTCAAAGATCTACTCATCTACATCACTGTCATCGCCGCTGTTGTCATCATTCCAAAGCAGCTCGGCGGCTTCGGTGCAATCTTTGCCGCTGTACCGACCGAACGTCTGACGCTTACGACGCCACCTGAAGGCAGTCTCGGCTTGTGGAGCGCCTATGCGACGCTTGCCTTCGGCTCCGCCCTCGCCCTCTTCCTCTATCCCCACTCGATGACCGGCGTACTCAGCGCCAGCTCTGCCAAAGTTATCAAGCGCAATGCAGCGATCCTACCCGCCTATTCGCTCGTGCTGGCGCTGCTGTCTCTGCTTGGCTACATGGCCTATGCGGCAGGCGTTGCCGACAAGCCGGAATTTGCCGAAGGCTTTGCCAAATACGGCGCGAACTTTGCGGTGCCCGCGCTTTTCCTTGATCAGTTTCAGGGTTGGTTTGCAGGTGTTGCATTCGCCGCCATCGGCATCGGCGCGCTGGTACCTGCAGCTATCATGTCAATTGCCATTGCCAATCTTTTCACACGCAATATCTACAAGGAATATATCCGTCCCGATTGCAGCAGCCGTGATGAAGCGCGCGTCGCCAAAATCGTCTCGCTGGTAGCAAAGGCCGGGGCACTGTTCTTTGTGCTGGCGCTCGACACCAAGCTCGCGATCCAGCTGCAGCTTCTGGGTGGCATCTGGATCATCCAGACACTGCCGGCGGTCTTCTTCGGCCTCTACACACGCTGGCTCGATCCGCGCGCACTGCTTATCGGTTGGGCGGTAGGCATCGGCACCGGCACATGGATGGCATGGATGCTCGCGTTCAAAGGCTCAATCTGGCCGTTGACGATCGCAGGCTACATCGTGCCGGGCTACGCCGCCTTCTACACGGTGATCCTGAATATCGTGATTGCTGTGGTGTTGACGATTGTCTTCAAAATCGCTTCGAAGACGCGCCACGCCGACGTGACGGTCGCCAGCGACTACGCCTGAACAATTTTAAGGTCGGCGGGCCCGAAAGAGCCCGCCACCAAAACACCATTGTCGTCGTGCGAAAATTCGGCGTCGAGCGCACGGTCGATTTGCGCGACGAGCAACCCAGCAGCTCGCGCCGCAGCGACTTCGGCAGGCATATCAGTCAAAAACAAAATCTCGCCGGGGGCAATGCCGATGGCCTTAGCAATCGCCGCGTAAGACCCCGCATCGACTTTCGCGCCGACCGCCGTGTCGAAATAACCACTGAACAACGGCGTCAGATCGCCCTTGTCGGAGAAACCGAAAATCAGCTTCTGCGCCGCCACCGAACCCGACGAATAAACATAGAGTTTCAGTCCCTGACTTTGCCAGCAAAGAAGCAACGCCGCCGCATCGTCATAGACCTGACCTTTGAGAACGCCCGCCTCATAACCCGTCTGCCAGATCAATCCCTGGAGTGTTTTGAGCGCGCCCGCCTTGCGATCTTCGTCCATCCACCGGAGCAAGACGGCAACCGTCTCGTCGAGCGATTGCGCACCGCTCTCGGCCCGCACTGCGCTGAGCGCCTCGGCAACCACGGGATCTGCCTGATGAGTGCTGCAAAATTCGGCAAGCCGCGCACGCGCATAGGGAAACAACACCTCATGCACAAAAGCAATCGGTGTGGTCGTACCTTCAATATCTGTGACGATGGCGCGGATGGTCATGAGCGGATCAATTGACGAAGGCAGGAAAACGCGTGGCGATGTCGTCGCCGGTGAAATTTCCGACCCAACCATCTGCCGAGGTAAAAATGCGGATCGCACAAAAATGCGGGCGCTCGCCCGTATCGAACCAATGGGTGATACCGGCAGGCACACTCAGCAAATCATTGCGTTCGCAGACAATGCGGTAGACCCGACCGCCCTTACGCAAATAAAACGCTCCTGCCCCTTCGACAAAAAATCGCACTTCGTCTTCGGCATGCGTGTGTTCCGCGAGGAACTTGGCTCGCATGGCAACACGGTCAGGATGATCAGGTTTCACGCGCACGACATCAACCGTCTGATACCCACCTTCGCGCATCAGCTTTTTCACCTGCGCGTCATAAGCCGCCAGCACTGAGGCCTGATCCGCATCATCGCCAAGCGCGACCGAGGCTTCCCAGCGTTCAAAATCAACATCAATCTCACGCAACACGCGGGCGATCTCGTCGCCGTCGCGCGTATCGGTAAGAACCGTCGCGGGGTCTGTATCGGGATAGACGGTGAGATGGGTCATCGCGCGTTTTCCTCCGAAAGAATGGCGGTCAAAAGAAAATCAAAAGCATCCATGTGGCGGATCGTGTCGCGCGCCGTCGCGCCCCAGATGTAAAGCCCGTGTCCGGCAATGAGATAGCCCGGCGCATTGAGCCCGACACGCATCCGTTCCTCGACAAGAGCGCCGAGCCGATCTGTGTCCTGATCGTTCGGCACGATGGGTAGATCAAGTGCCGCCTCATGCGTTGTGACACCCGAGAAGGCTTTGAGCAATTCCCAGCCTTCCAGACGCAACACACCCGCCTTCTCGTGGCGGCGAGACAGCAACGTCGCGGGCAGCGAATGAATATGCGCAATGGCACCGATCTGCGGGCTTGTCGCATAACGCATCAGATGGAGCGGTGCTTCTGCTGAGGCTCGGGGGTGTTTGGGGCCGGTGATCGCGGCAGCGATGACTTCGGCTTCGCTCAGGCGCGCCTTGTCGGCACCGGTCGCCGTGACGGCAGCTTCGCTCGCGCTCATCCGAACTGAAAAATTGCCGCTGGTTGCAGGCACCCATTGGCGGGCGCCGGAAAAATGCGCCATGGCCATCACACCTGAGGCGGCATCGCTGAGCGAAAGGGTCTGTATCTCGGTCATATCAGGCATGAGGTTCCGTTGGTCTGGCCGCATCGCACCGGCGGCAAGGCAATTTCACGGGCCCTATTTAAGCCCTTCTGCGCAAACATCAATTTAAGGATTTTTGTCAGTCCGCTGTCACCCATGAATCATGCACGTCGGCGGCTGAATGCACGTAAAACGAGAAACTCCATTTTTCAATAACCCGTTATGGTTGTATTAAACATTTTATATGTAACTATGGTGGTCATTGTATACTTTGCAAACCCACACTGAATTGTGTAGCATCTTGCTAATCAACAGGGGGCACACATGACGCAGATTGTGATTGAGGCCATCTCTAACGCGGAAGAGCCGGACCGGCGAACTTATCATCTTCTGATTGAATATAGCCGTGGGCAAGCGCGGCTAGAACTTCCGGTAAAAGCCGCTCGATCTCCTGAAGAGCAGGGCACTGAAGCCTGCCGTCGTGAGTTGTTGACGCTTCTGGAAGAACTCCAGACCGCAACACTTCACCCTCAAGGAATACAGTGGCCCTATCAGGGGAAAAGCTGATCTTGGCTTTCATGCCGATACCTCTTAGCGCCCCATACCCACGGGACTCGTAGGGCCATAATCGGGTACGCTGACAGTCCGACTCAGGAGGATTAGAAATGGATACCAAAGAACGAGACGCCGTGTTGAACGAACGCCGTATCGCAAGGATGGACGCGGATTTTGATCCCAATCTGCGGCCTGAAGCGATGCCCGCGCCTGAAATGCGTTTGGCTAATGCTGCCGAGTACTCGGCTTATCAAATGGGGAAAATTCGCAAGGCTCTTGAGCGAATTGCGGATGTTCTGGAACAGAAGAATTCATAGACACCCACACCTCCAAAGCACGCCATAGCGGCATTCCCGACTCCATCAATTCGTCTAAATCAGGTCCGTTGTTTTTCATGGCGTTAAAAAGCCCGCTCATTCGGCGGGCTTCTCCTTCTTGGGTTTGGCTTTTGCTAGTCGCCGCAGCTTCTCTTCAAATGCGGCTTCAGATTCATCCGCGCCAACATCCTTCGCCGCTTGTTTGAAGCGGTCCGATTGCTCTTGGTCTTGCAAGCTAGGGTCTTTTCCAGATGACTGAGCCAAATCAAATACCCTTTGTTGATGCCTACATCGACGAAAGCAGTCAAACCGCACATCGCTATCTTGTGCTTGGTGCGATTGTTTTGCCCGCTCAGAATACCGCTGAATTTTCAGAACTCTTTATAAAAACTAGATACCCAGAACTAAACGCCAATAGCGAAATGAAATGGGTAAAGGTCTCAAAAGGCAAAATCAGTTCTTATCTACGCGCTGTTGACCTATTTTTTGAAAAGCAATATTCCACCGCGCCCCATTTTCATTCGCTGGTTGTAGATACAAGCAAAATTAACAATAGACGCTACAATCAGGGCGATAGAGAGATCGGCTTCAGTAAGGAAATATATCATCTCTCCATGAAAATTGGGCGGCTCTATAGGGGGCCATTTCATATTTACCCAGATCACCGTTTGACAAAACAAACACCTGATAAAGTTCGCAATATTCTAAATTTCGGAGCAAAAAAAAGAGGCGACAAAAGAGATTGGCCATTTAGAAGAATGCAATTCCGACACTCCGACCAAACACCAATGATTCAACTCGCTGATATCTTTATCGGCGCCATCGCTTACCGAGTGAATGGTCATCATCTAGCTAAAGATGCTTCACCTGCAAAAATCGAACTGTCGCGATATGTTTTGGAAAAAGCTGGCATACCCGACCCAACGATAGACACCTCTATTCGAGGAAAGTTCACCATTTGGCATCGCAAGCTAAATTAACGTCCCATACTCCTAGACCATACTGGCCACCGTCTTGGACGGGTCTCCTACCTAGGTAGGAGCTTCGGAGCATAGGAGTTCTTCGCAGTTGAATCGGTATTTTCCACACCGTCAACTGATCTTTTTAGGACGCGTGAGACCCCCTATAAGTCAACCGCTTACCGCTGATGCCACGTAACGCGCGAATCGAGCGCTGATCGTCATTAACACCAAGCGATTCGCGCGCGTTATAACGGAAATCAAACTCCGCCAAATAACGGTGCAAATGCTGCTCACCGCAATGCTGATAGACACCCTTCATGCCTTTTTTAAAGAGGCTGAAGTAACCTTCCAGCGTGTTCGTGTATGCCGCGCCGCGCACGTATTCGCCGCTGCTATGGTCAACCGTGTCATGCGCTGCAAAGCCGTAATCCTTGCGAACATACAGACCAGCCATGTCCGTCATCAGGTGGCTTTTCTTGCTCACGTTCGCGTCGATCACTTCGCGGACAATCTTCTTGGTCGCGCGCTCAATGTGGAAAGAGCGAACTTCGCCACCACGTTCAACCAGAGACAGAACCGCCAGCTTGTGACCAGCACCGCCAGTCTTTTTGACAGAACCCTTCTTGCGGCCAATGTAGGTCTCGTCAGACTCAACAATCTTGCCTTCGCCGCCAAGCGGACCCATGCCCACAGTGGTCATAGCTTCACGCAGACGGTGGGCCATGAACCAAGCCGTTTTGTAGGTCACGCCCAAGGTGCGATGTAGCTGGTGGGCGCTAATGCCCTTCTTGGAAGAGGCCAGCAGATAAGCTGCCTGAAACCAGAAGTGCAGTTTCACATGGCTGGACTCAAAAACCGTGCCGACCTTGACGGTAAACTGTTTGCGGCAATCACCGCACTTGTGGAGGCCGATGCGGATACGCTTCTCAGGGTTTGCCGTCATCTTGTAAACGCGTCCCATGCAGCCACAGTGAGGGCAGACCGGACCTTCCGGCCAGATGATTGCCTCAAGCTTCGCATATGCGGCTTCTTCATTGTGAAAGTAGGGTTTGGACAGGACAGACATTGTAAGAACCTCAGAGAATCAGCCGTATTTCTGGCTATTCCTAAAGGTAGCACATTTCAAGTGGGTTTGTAAAGTATACAATCACCACTATGGTTGTATGACCCAGCGATTCGAAATGCTCGAAAGAGCCGCCTCCGCCTCCGCTCCCGCCGCAACGCAGGATCGGAATGACCCATTGTTCAGCGAACTTGCAGCCGATCAGCGCGCGAGACACTTGCGACCCGGTTGGGGCGCAAGACAGGGGGGACCCCGACCGCCACTTCCGGCGGCAATCATCCCCAACCTCACGCAGGACCTCACCCCCGAACAAATGGCGCAGACCCGCCATTGGACCAAGCTTCTGCTCGATACCTATTCAGCCCGCACCGGATTCTTTCCAGATGGTCTATTCGCCGATCCCGCCTGGGACATGCTGCTCGACCTGATGCATGCCCGGCTCAACAACAAACAAATCTCGGTCTCAAGTCTCTGCATCGCGGCCCGCGTACCGGCCACAACAGCGCTGCGCCGCATCGGCGATCTTGTCGCCGCCGGATTGGCCGCACGCGTGAAAGATGTGACAGACGGGCGCCGCGTCTTCATCGAACTCACACCCGACGGCATTACGCGCATGGAGCGCTATCTGGAGCTTTTTCGGACCGCCATCAACAAGCCAATGTGCGAACCCCGCCGCTGAAGGATCAAGCGACGGGCTTACGATCCGCGAAACTGGCCCGCAATAGCGCGAGCCAGCCGACGAGCGAAAGACCGGCGGCGATGGCATGGCCGACTTCCCAGCGCCAGCGAAACTCCGGCCAGTTGGCAGGCATACTATCCACAGTCCAACTATTAAAAGCGGCATTCACCGGCGCATTGAAAATGAAAAACACGCCGAGCATGGCGGCATAAGCAAGAGCCGCAACGAGGCTCGCACGAAACGCCACCCCGTTAGCGCGTCGCAACCAAACGAGCAAAAGCGCCGTCAACAGAGCAATAATTTCGACGGGGCCAAACAACGCCCCCCAACCGCGATAAAGGTGTTGCTGCACCGCAAGCCACAAAGGCCCTTCCAAAACGAATTTGTTCGGCAGCTCCAGCACATGCGCCATGGGCGCTGTAACGGCAAAGGAAATGATCGCGAAGTTCGCAATCTTCATGCCTTTGAGCATTGCGGCTACCTCCTCACCCGATCACGACATCCTGATACTCCGGATGCTTACCGAGGAACGCCTTGAAGAACGGGCAGGTCGGTTTGATTTTCGTCCCCCGCGCCCGCATCTGATCGAGCACGGATTTGACAAGGCGTGAACCAACCCCCTTACCGCCCAAAGCCTCCGGTACAACCGTGTGATAAAATTCCGTGCCGCCGTTAGTCAGTCGGTATTCCGCAAATGCCGTGGCACCATCAATCACAAGCTCAAAACGATGTAGCGCCTTATTGTCAGTGGCAGCTTCGTTCATAGCAATTTCTCCACAAATACAGATTTACTCCGGAAACGAACAATCTTTGGCGCCAAATGAGGTGGACAAATTTATCTCTAATAGTCACCGTAAGCATGGACAAGACTGAATAGTGCTCAGATAAGAAAATCACTTCGGGGGAACGACATCAATGAAAATGAAGCTAGTTATGGCGCTAACGGCGCTGGTGATGGTGACCGGCTGCGCGACTTCGCGCAGCGTCGTCAGCGTGGGGGCACAGGGAAGTTACAATAACGCCAATCCAGCAGAAGGCGTTGCTGTCAAAATCGAGACGGTCGACGCACGCACATTTGAAATGAAGCCGCCGACACCGGATATCCCGTCGCTGAAAGACGGCGCTATTACCAACCAAGCCACAACGTCGCGCGCCATCGGCCGCAAACGCAACGGCTATGGTAGAGCGCTAGGAGACATTTTGCTCCCAGAAGGACAAACTGTTGCGCAGGTTGCTGGCGATGCCATAGAACACGGTTTCCGGCAATCGGGATACCGTGTTTTGAAGACGGGCGATGCCGGTTACGAGCGAGCAATCTCCGTCAGCGCGAAAATCAAACAATACTGGGCATGGGTGGACATCGGCTTTTGGGCATTGACGCTGCACAGCCGCGCCGAAGTGGTGCTTACATCCAGTCTTGCTGGCCTTGAATCAGGCCTCGTCGTTGAGAGTGAGGCACAAAAGCAATCGGGTGCGGCCTTTGAAACGGATTGGCAAGACATCGCTACTAAAGGCTTAACCGAACTCACCAGCGAGATTGCAAAAAAACTCCCGCGCCAGACCGTCGCGCACTAACTCACAAATCACGCACCAGCAAATGCTCACCGGCCTGCCGTACGTCCGTGCAGCCGGTGAGCATCATAGCCACTTCAAGCTCGCGCCGCATGGTGGCAAGCATGGCAGCAACGCCCGCCTCGCCGCCGCCGCCAAGCGCATAGGCCCAGGCACGGCCGATCAATACGCCCTTGGCCCCGAGCGCCAAGCCCTTCAGCACATCAAGTCCCGACCGCACGCCACCGTCTACGAGCACCGTGAGCTCGTCGCCAACTGCCGCCACGATAGGAGGTAAGGCCTCGATGCCCGCAGGCACACCGTCGAGCTGCCGACCGCCGTGATTGGACACGACAATCCCGTCGGCACCGACCGACGCCGCGCGGCGCGCATCCTCCGCATCAAGAATACCCTTGATGATAATGGGACCATCCCACCGTTCACGCACCCAGGCAAAATCATCCCAATTGACGCTCGGATCAAAATTCTTGCCGATCCAGCGCGAAAAATCATTCGTGCCTTTCGCGCCGGGCATCGCCTCAACAAGATTGCCGAAGCTCGGTGGTCCTCCCTGCAGCATGACGTCCCACAGCCAATGAGGATGACAGGCGGCATTAAAAGCGCGCCGGGCCTGATCGGTGAGCGACAATGTGCCCGACAGGCCTGAACGCACATCGCGATAGCGCGCGCCGGGGACCGGCAGATCAACCGTAAACACAAGAACGCGCGAGCCCGCCGCCTTGGCACGCGCCAGCAGCTTTTCCATATAGCCACGGTCCTTAATCATATAGAGCTGAAACCAGATCGGGTCTGGCACAGCGGAACGCACTTCTTCAATCGAGCAAATGCTCACGGTGGACAGACAAAAGGGTAATCCGGCCTGCTGCGCCGCGCGCGCCGCCTGCACCTCGCCGCGACGTGCATAGAGCCCCGCCATACCGACCGGCGCAAGCAACATGGGCATGGCGAGTTTCTCGCCGAACAATTCAGTTTCAAGTGAAATTTTCGACACATCGGTCAGAACACGTTGCCGCAAGGCAATACGTTCGATGGCCTCAACATTGCGCCGCAATGTGGTCTCGGCGTAAGCGCCGCCATCTATATAATCAAACATCATACGGGGCAGGCGCTTTTGCGCCTTGAGCCGCCAATCTGATACCGATGCCGGTTGTGTCACGTTGATCTCCCGCCCTGTTTGTCTTGTTGGCAGGCAATATAGGCCAGAAGATGACCCACAAAAAGCCCGCCACAGAATGTGGCAGGCGGCCGATCTTAGGTTCTCTTGGCGAGATATGCGTCGACAAGTTCAACAAGGCGCGCGCGCCCGAAGCTCGAATCATGTCCGGCATGCACAACATTAACCGGCAAGTCCCGCAATCGTTTCATGGTGCGGATATAGGTCGGAATATGTGCACCGTCGATCTCGTCGAGCAGCGGCCCGTCATAAATTGCATCACCCGAAAACAATGTGCCGCTCGCCGCCTCCCAAAGCCCGATACTCCCGGGTGAATGGCCGGGCAGATGCAACACTTCAAATTGCCGGTCGCCGAGATCGACGATATCGCCCTCAGTTACGATCTCGCTCACCACCGCATCGTTCAGGCGATAGCCGTCCATATCGTACCCCGCATGGGGCAATGCTGTGATAAAATCACGATCAACGACATATCCCGCATCATTGAGCGCCTTGACGTAAGACCGCGGCAATTGCGCCAGCTGCAATGTGCCGCGACCCTCAGGGTGCCGCAAATTGTCAGCTTCGAGTTCATGGACCAGTGTGTGTTCAAACTCGTGATGCCCGCCGATGTGATCGGCATGCGTATGCGTCGCGACCGCCGTAATTTTGTGCCCGAAGAGATCACGGCCTGCATCACGCAAACTGACGATGCCCATACCTGTATCGACCACAAGATCCCGATCCCGCCCGCGCACATGCCAGATATTGCAACGCATGAGGGGAATAACATGCGGCTCCCAGATGATTGTGATGCCGTCGCTAATGCGGCGGCTCTCGAACCATCTGTCCGCAACGGGAAGAAGGGTCATTTGGGATTACTCCTGCGTGTGTAGCGTCTCGCCATGATGTTCGTTGACGCAGAACACTGCAATAGAACGGGTCGCGTCTTCATGGCCACAAGACCAAGTTCAAACAAAAAAACGCCGCGACATTTCTGTCGCGGCGTTGGAGGGTGCCTTCGTCGGGGAGGATATGGCGATCAGGCTGGCACGCCCTGAATGGCCTTAATGTCTTCTGCCTTCAGGCAGTGTCCGCCAACACCCTATTCTCCGCTGGCAATCTCAATGATGCGGACCCACGTCTTGTCACGGAGAGCTTCGCCCTCAATCGCAACCATGGTGTCGGTCACTTTGGTGATCATCTCCCTTTTTTGCTTGGGCGAGAAGACCCCGAAATCAGATGAGTATCAACCATCGGCATAGTCTGTTCCTTTGCTTTACTCAATCAACGGAGGAATTCCGTTAAGACACAAATCGCACTGCAAAGACCGATGTATCCAGTTCAGGAACTGGTTGAGAATACAGCAAGGGAATAGCGTATGCGGCATTGGCTGACTGATGGAGAAAAACGCCATGGCCGAAAGCGGATACAAACAATTTTGCCCTGTCGCAATGGCAGCCGAGATCCTCTGCTCACGCTGGACGATCATCCTGCTACGCGAGATGACGGCAGGCTCATCACGCTTCAATGACTTGCGGCGCGGCCTTCCCCGCATGTCGCCGGCGCTATTGTCCAAGCGACTGCGGGAACTGGAAGTGGCAGGCCTTGTGCAACGCGTTGCACGCGGCGGTAAGAACGACATTCAGGAATATCTGCTCACCCAGGCGGGACGCGATCTCGAGTCATTGATCGAGGCATTTGGCAACTGGGGTCAAAAATGGGTCGAAACCGACGCCACGAACCGGGCTTTGACGTGGACCTATACGTCAATACAGACCTCGAAACTATGACAAGTATCTGGCTCGGCTATCAAACCGTCGCAAAGGCAAAGAAGGACGGCCGCATCAAAATGACAGGAAGCCGCGAACTTGAATCCGCTATGCATCAATGGCTGTGCCTGAGCCCCTTTGCCAAGGTCAGCAAGATCGTCGCGTGACGCAACATATCATCCGACTGAAATCGATATCACCTATCACGCTTCCCATTTCCGCAACAACGGGATACGCGCCGCGATGATCGCCGCAAGCTCGTCGCTTGTCGTCATGACAGCACAACCTCGGCGCTGACCCGTTTCAAATTTTGCGGGCACATTAGGGAAGAAAATAGCGGGGAATTTGTCAAAAGCGGGCTGCATATATTCGAGCGTCAGCGCCATGTCAGGACCATAATCGTCATAAGTATAGACATCGTCATGCGGGACTTTGAAATCATCAATGACAATGACCGCCTTGGGAAACTTCTCACGGATGAGCAGATATTCTTCGCGCAACGGCAGATAGTCATACCAATGCGCGTCAAGATAGAAGAGCGTGACCTTCGAAAAATCCTCGGTGATTTGTTTCAACCCATCGACGGAATTGCAGATTTCGATCCGCACTTTGGGGGAATCCGCAAGCCTCTTCCGCGAGAATACAGCAAACCTAGGCATGACCTCAAAGGACAGCACGGGCAGATCAAAGCCCGCGAACCACTCCGTCGTCGTGCCTCTGAAAGTACCGGTTTCAATGATCCGTTCGACACCACAATATTCGATGAGTTCGCGCACGATTTCCGCACGAGCGGTTTGCCCATTCATAGGCCCGCCGTAAGGAAAGAAGTTCCTGATATGGCGCGTCCGGTGGTCCAGTTTTCCGACCCAAGAGGCCGGCAAATAGGGGGCTATCGCATTAACAAGCTTCCGCACTGAATTCTCCGTGACACACGCGATTGAAGGTGTTCAATGTCATAGCTCAATTCTTCCCTCCAGAGAAACCCCACGGATAAGAACAAGCCGGAGTTTTCAGGTCGATCCTTATTGGACGTTGAGACCTTCTGCCGTTGCCACGTTCCCGAGGCCATGACAATTTCTGGTCTGACCTTGGGCAACAGCTGCTAAACGACGACATCTGAACGACGCCTGGAGACCCCATGCCAAGCCTGACCCGCATTTTTAAGAAGGCCCTGAAAATTCCCAATGCGGTCCAGCTTGCCGATGCTATTCGGTCAGGCCGTGTGTCGCCGTCACTCAGGATTACTGCGCGTGGTAAGACAGATGGCGCAGGCGCACAGGCCCATGCCTGCATGTCAGCACTGGCCTTCGCCAATGCCACCGGCGTGAGATATGTCCATTCTCCGTTTCAGAGCGTCGCACACGCAGAAGGCGATCCGCTTGAGTGGACCCGTCGATGGGAAGATTTCTTCGGTCTTGGACGCGGCGAGGTTGAAGCCGGCTCCGACGCGACCGCGGAGATGGTTGATCTCAAAACATTTCTGAACCAGACGAAGCTTTGGAAACGTCACGACATCATCGTTCATGCCGAGCATTTCCACGATTTTTGTAACATACAGCCTGATGTCTATCTCCCCGTCCTGCCCGCCATTCGATCAAAGTTTCATACGTCCGGCGGACTAAACCGTCCGACGCACGCACCGTCGGGGCTCGTGATGGCGGTGCATATCCGCCGGGGGGATGTGAGCCAGACAGATACCGAAACAGCATCCCGGTTTACCGATGACGAGGCCATTCTCGCAACCATCAAACAATCCCGATCCCTTGTCACGGCATCGGGGGCGGCCTGCCACATCGACATTTATTCAGAAGGCCGACCGGAAGACTTCAGCGCCTTTGCCGACGTCGGCGCGCATCTCAAAATCGGTCTCGATCCGTTCGAAACCGTCCTCGGCCTTGCACACGCGAACATATTGATTACGGCAAAAAGTGCCTTCAGCTTCGTTGCCGGATTGCTTTCCGATAGCATTAAAATCTACGAGCCCTTCTGGTCCAAACCTCCGTCGGACTGGCTCACCCTTGATGCGGCCGGTCAGGTCGACACGGATAAATTGCGCCAGCGCATTGCGGATTTGCCGAACGTTTCAACACCCGGGATTTAGTCTTCAGGCAAACAACAAAATACCCGCCTCACGAATGAGGCGGGTTTTTCGTATTTGGTTGCGGGGGCAGGATTTGAACCTGCGACCTTCAGGTTATGAGCCTGACGAGCTACCGGGCTGCTCCACCCCGCGTCAATTTCGTTACCGGACGCAATCCGGCGTTTACATTTCTCAAACGCAAAAAGCTTCGCGTCCGGCGCGCGCCGAACACAAAGATCACGAACTGTGTGAGGCTTTTGCGCAAAAAAATTCGTGAAGAAGGGATCTCTAAAAAATGTGCATTTGGCAGGCCTGGCGACGTCCTACTCTTCCATGCCTTAAGACATAGTACCATTGGCGCTGAGGGATTTAACGGCCGAGTTCGAGATGGGATCGGGTGCAGGCCCCTCGCAATAACCACCAGGCCAGCAAAATGCACATATTCAGGATACGAATGATTATCTTAGTCGTCGTTGTTCGTCATTCACTCTCTCATCTTAAGAATGAGCAGAGATAAATGAGAGTAATCAAGCCAATCGAGCGATTAGTACTGGTAAGCTACAAGCATTGCTGCTCTTCCACACCCAGCCTATCAACGTGATCGTCTATCACGGCTCTCAAGGGAAAACTGGTTTTGAGGTGGGTTTCCCGCTTAGATGCTTTCAGCGGTTATCCCGTCCATACATAGCTACTCGGCTGTGCCGCTGGCGCGACAACCGATCCACCAG
>JAUSLL010000018.1 GCA_030649335.1 Parvibaculum sp.
CGGCACCCAACAAATCGCGTGATGTGCGGCGCAATACGTCGTGTCACAGCCCCCCACCGGCGCTCGGCAAAACGAAAAGCCGGGCGAGCCGGGGTCGCCGATCGGGTATTTGCATTCGTGCTTTTGCAACTCAAGCACCGCGGCCGCTGTGTTGGCCGGCGGCTTGCCACCACGCGCGACGACCGGCAATTCGAACGGAATCAGGGGCTCAACTTCGCGCGGCACTGGCGGCTCGAACCGGCGGACCTGCGGCACGGCACGCGGTACCGGCGCGGGCTTGGCGCGGCGCTCGATGTTCCGTTTCTGAGACGCGCCGCCGGACCGGCCCTTCAATTTGATGCCCATGCGAAACAATCGACCACAGACGGCGGAGCGGGTTTTGCCAACTTTGCGCGCAATTTCCGCCGCAGACTTTTCGTCTTTTGCCATCGAAACCGCCGTCTCGACCATCGCCGGAGTCCAGTTATTTTGCCCCTCGGAATAGGCCATTAAAAAATACCCTTTAGTTTCAATGATTTGTGAGCAGGAGAGTCGCGCTGCCGCGCGGTACCCGCATACCCCACCCCGTCGGGAAGAACCTAATGCCCCCACCCCCTATGCCCCTGTCAGCGCCCAATGTGTGCCGCCTTCCAGTTGCGAGCGAAGTTTATCTCAACCTTTGCGCGTGTTGATTGTTGCACAGAACGATGTAATGAGACTTTCGGCGTGATCTTTTGGCGCTTGATACCTTGGTACATGAGGGTCAAGCCGTTGATGCCTCGCTTGAAGACCGAGATGCCGCCATTCTTGGATTTGGTGACGAAAGCGTATTTGCCGTTCAACACCGCCCCAGGGGATAGGCGTTTGGGGATTTTGCTGGCCTTATTGGGCCGTGCAGCCTTGGGGATGTAGCGATATTTCGACGTTTTGGGGGCACGGATGCTGCTGGCATCGTCGAGTTGGTCCGCCATGAACCAATCCTTTGACCCGACTTCGGCTCGCATATGGCTGAAACCGTCGCTCTTGCGTGCTGGCGTGATCCTGATGCCCTTGGCGGCCCATGTGGACCTCAGGGTCATCTTGCCCGCCATGTCGCTCCGGAGCGTCGTCTGTGCGTCTTTGGCCGTGTCTGTGAGGGTCTTGGCCATGACGAATGGCAGTTGGTCCCGCGTCGTGCGCTCGATGCCACGAATGAAGGTTTTTAGGTCCGGAGTGAGAATCGTTGCTTTCATAGCGTCAATTTTGACGGAATGAAGCGAGTTACAGCAAGCGTAACTTTTTTATTGTTTGTTTATAATGGGTTAGTCGGTTGAGTTACATTCCGTGCACTGACTGTAACTCGTTTTGTAACTCAAATTTCTTAATGAAAACAACCTCTTATTATATATATCCCTATAAAGTTACATTTATATATATAGACACCCCTATGTGCGCATGACCTTTTTTATTTTTATTTGGGAAAAAATAAAAAAAATAAAAAGACGTATTTCTCTCTATGGGTGTTCTTTCTGGAAAAAGCGTAGTTTTTGTAACTCCGCGTCTAAGTTGATGATTTTAAAGGCAAAGTGCGAGATACACGGCTGTAACTCCGCTGTAACCCGCAGGCGTTTTGTAACTCATTTCGGCCTGTTATTGGTAGAAATGGGCGCGGAATATGCGCGGGAATTGATTTCGCCTATTTTTCTAATTGCTCGATGCTATTTATTTAATAGCGGAAAACCATATTCCGGATATTGCCGGAAATTGCCGGAAATTGATTTCGCCTAATTAAAATATGGTTTTGAATATTGGCGACGGTATTTAATCCGCCTTTTCGACGCTGACCGTTGATATTTTTTCGGCCTTCGCGTCATAGATGCAGGCGAATCGCATCGGGACAATCGCGCCAAAACCATTTTTGAAGCCAACGCCGCTGCCGGTCATGGCAATTTTTGACCTGCCTGCGTCGTAAACAGCGATGGTCGAATAGCGTTCCGAGTAGGGTTTCCAGACCGCTTCCAGCTTGGCACGTTTTGAAACGGCGGCTTCGCAGGCGGTGCGGGCTTCGACTTCGAATGTCTTTACGAGGCAGTCCGCCGAAACGAGGCAGGCGGCGCGCTCGACGTCGTCAAGGTCGCTTGATGCCTTCTCATACTTATCCGCCGTTGCTGCGGCTGTGAGTGCCGCAATCGAGGCGGTGCCGAACGCGACGGCATAGAGCCCGGATCGTGCCCAAGATCGCCGAAACGCGGCCCTGCCCGCCAGAAAAAGCATGGCGACGGCGATAACGGCGGCGGTACTGAAAATGACAAACGGCATTACAATCCCCCTTCGTAAAGCGGGGATTGTGCGGGACAAGCTGGGATATGTCGAGCCGCACCATTTGAGGCGGCACGGCTCGACTTGTGCCTATTCAGCGGGTTTGGGCGGCTGGTTTCTTCAATGATGGCTTTTCAGTCATCGCGTCGAGCCATTCGATCGCGGTTCGGGCCACGTCTGGCGGCATCGCTTTTGATGGCCCAAACATGGTGCGCGTGGCGGTGTATATCGTCGATGCCGAGCATTCGAGGCGTTCCGCAGCGTCGGCTATTGCGTCCGAAACCGTCCGCGGCCGCGCCGCCCGTTCCGCGACCTTTTCCCGCTTGAGCGCGATGACGTGAGCCGCGCGCATGAAGCCCGCTTTTACCGCGGCGATGATGCCGGGGCTGTGCGCCGTATCCGCGAAGGCGTTGATCATGGCTATGCATTCCGGTTCCGTGAGCCAAAACACGGTCGATGCCACAGTGTTGCCGTCCTGGTCAGGTTCCGACGTGACCGTGACCGCATGGGCGTCGCTGCCTGTCAGAGCCCGCACAAGGTATGCCGGCGACCGGAAAAGCCCGCCTGCGTCGCCGACAATCATGTGATGCAGCGCCGTATGTGGGAAGCGCGCAGCATCGTCGAGTAGGTCGATTTTGTTCCATTGCATGAAGTGGGTCATGTGCCCGCCCCGTCTCGACGTTGGTCTGCAAGCCCGCGCGCCAAGGTCCAGGCAAAATCAAGATTTGCCTGCGATCGCTCACAAAGCCGGATGATGATTTCAACGTGAGGCGGGACATCGGCTTCGCCAGACTCCCAGCGTCGCACCGTGCGGCCCCTGTCGTCGCGCCTGGACTGCGTTCCGAGTAGGTCCGCCATTTCGTTAGCCGACAGCCCGAAGGCATCGCGGGCGGCGCGGAATTCTTGCGGGGTCATTCTGATTTACTCCATGTTAAGAGAAGTGCCCGGCCGAAGCCGGGCTCTCAGGTGTTAAACGTATCTATTGCGGATCAAGTAGGACGTGAGAGAGAGCCGATCCGGGGCTTCTCGATAAATTCTCGGGGTAGGGCAGACATAGAAGACCGCCGCGCCTTCGCGGCAAAGTTCCCCGATCATTTGCTCGGCGTCGTCAAACTGGCGCTCAAGTTTTTCATAAGCGCGGTCGTCGGCTTTGCAGCGTCTTTTATCGCGGGCGTCGAGTTGGGCGTCGAGCTTGGAGTCAAAGTCGGTTTTCATTTTCTGTTTTCCCCTCAATGCTTTGTCGCGGCGTGCGCGGCGCTGGTGTTCATTGTGTCGTAAAGGTCGGAAGCAAGTTTCTCCCATGAGCCCGAGCCGAGCACTGCGTCGAAGGCTTCGGCGGCCGTGCGACCCGCGATCAATTCTTTGGCAATGGCGAGTGTGATTTTTTGCGAGGCGGTCATTTGCTTTGATCCAGTGTTGCGGCCGGTCGGCCCGTTTCGATAAACACAGAATAGGGCATCAAGCCCTATACGTCAACAATAAAAAACACAAAATCCAAAAATAATTCATATTGACACATAGGGCCACAAGCCCTATCTTTGTTTCAGTCAAGGGCGATTAAGCCCGCCAACATGGAGAATGACAAAATGACCAATTACATCGCCGATCGCTTCATCCCCGCCGGTTCCGTCAAAGTGACAGACCGCCATTCTGACGCCGTGGTTTATCTTTATGAGGCACGCGGGCAATTCATGGTCGTCGCCTATCACGGCAAGGCCGGAAAGCGTGACTTTCACTTCCGTTATACGAAAGAAGCCACCCGCACGGCCCGCGTCGCCGAATTCTTTAAACAGCGCCAGGCACGTCGCGCCAGCATGGCGGCCCGTAAGGCGGAGAGCAACAAGCCGCACACACTTGAAGTCGGCCACGTCCTGAAATCGACATGGGGATACGATCAAACAAACGTCGATTTTTATGAAGTCGTCGAAGTGAACGGCGCGCACATGGTCACAATCCGCAAGATTGCATCGAGCGCGGAATCAACCGGCGACATGACAGCCCGCGAAATGCCGGTCATAGGCGAATATATCAGCGCGCCGAAGCGCAAGCGCGTCACGTGCGGCGGCGTCCGCATTGCCTCTTATTCTTTTGCATCGCTTTGGGATTGCCGCCCCGTCTCGACATCATCTTACGCTTGAGTGTTGGGGCCGCGGCCGTCATGTGCGGCCGGCGGCCCTCGCCTTGCGGCCGGCGGCCCTGTGCGGCGCGTCATACGTGTTATGGCACCGCTGGCACCAATGCCGCATGCGCCGCGTGTCGCGCGTCTCAAGGTTATCATGGTCCAGATGCGCGACGGTCAGCACGACGCGGGATCCCGTGACGGGGTGCGGCTCACCATTTTTGGCGCGGCAATCCGGGTATGCCGGGCTGCCCTCGCAAGCGTTGCCCGATCTGGCGCGGATGAAGGGCACGATGCCCGTTTTCCAGTCCGCCGGGTATCGGGATTTATTTTCGGGGCGGATTGGCATTACGCGCGGACCGATATTTGATGCCGCAACTCTGCTGCCATTGCCGGGTGCATATAAAGCCGGTTCCCGATTTGAATGACATCCTTTTTCGGCACATAGACGATTTCGATGTTTTGCCTGTGCTTGCGACGTCTGCGCCGCGCCCTTGCTGGCGACCGGACCCGCGACCAATCTTCTTTTGGTTCGGTCATGTGTATGTCTTCGAAAATTTGCATTCCGGCGTAGCTGTTCACGGCTTCACCGCCGATCGCTGCTCGATTGCCAGCCGAGTTTTTAAAATTCTCTCATTCAACTCCGCGTGCCTGCGCGCCCTTCGCCGCGCATCTTCGGCCATGTCTGTGATCAAATCCATAATCGGGACGCGCATCCATTCTGGGATGGTCGCGCCGATTTGCGATTCAAACTCACGGATGTTGATTTCGGGCCGCTTGTTTTTTGCCCGCGCCGCACATGCCTTTTCGAGCGCGAGAACTATCATCGCAATGTTTTCATCGCTCATAGGCAATTCCCGCGCCACGGCGGCTATATGGTCGGCCACGGCTTCACCGCCTCAAGCCCCGCAATCTTCGCCTCGATGGCCTCCGCCGACATTTGAAATTCAATTGCACTCAGTTCGGCGTTTTCTTTGAGCGTTTTGAATTTTCCAAGTTCGACGCGCAGCGCCTCAATTTCGTCAGTGTTCGTCATTTTTCAATTTCCAAGTTGAGTGCGGCGACGGCCGCCGCAGATGTCAGGGTGTCGAGCGCCTTTTTCAGACATGAAGCGCATAGAGTTTGCCACCGCGACTCGAAGTCCGGCTCATCACCCAATTGAATTAGGATTGGGGAATCTTCGCGGCATATATCGCATTTGTTTTCAATCCATCCGGCCCGACCTATCGCCGCGTCAACGTCAGCGACGGAGCATGTCTCAAGGTTGAGGGCAGACAATTCCGCCCGCGACTCGCCTATGCTTTTTGGGTCAGATAGCCAAAACACATAATTGTCAGAATGATTTTTGTACTGCTCAAAAAAACGCTTTCGAACACTTAGAATTTCGTCGCGCTGTGTAATAATTTTCATCCTGCTCATTGCAGCCCCGCCACAAATGGAGCCTGCCCCACGGGCGGCAATTCACTCGCAACACCTGCCGCGCCGGTCATGTCAACCCAGACAAACGGCCGCCGCGCGGATTGCATCTTCAAAAAGAGATACGGCGACTCGGCAATGGGCACGACCATCGCGTTTTTATTGTCGAGAACGAATGCACCTTTGTCGGTCGAGGCAATCAACACGGCATGGCCATCGCCGGTCCAGTCGCGCGCCACGGCGAGCAAGAGAGACTCGACGGGGAATCCCTTTTTGATAAGTGCGCGGCGCTTGAACATGGCGATGTCTTCACAGTCGCCGCCATCTTCGCCGGGTTCGACCCAGACTTCGGACCGGCCAAATGCGGCTTCGTCGTCACGTTCCGGCAACAGATTTCCGTAGCGGTTCACTTCGTCGAGTGCGGCAAACGATGTCGCGTTTAGCGTGATGACGCGCGGGCTGTCCGTACCCCCGCTGCACATATCGGTCGCGGAATTGGCGACGCACATTGCGACATATCCGAATGGCGGCATAACGGCTGCGGCGCTATTCGTGACGGGTGCGGGGATTGCGCCAGTTGCACAGCCTGCAAGTGCCGCAATCGTCACGATGACCGTGATTTTTTTTGCCAGTTGCCACACGAGATAGATGATAAGCGCCCAAAACGACAAAGAGCCGAACGCCAGAATTGAAAACCCGACCCACGGCGGACACTTCGGGCCAGCATCGTCGTCTTCCCATTTTCCGATTTTGGGGATGTCATGTCGGGTCATGTGGATCGCTCCAAATTGGCGGCTTGTTCCGCCGTGAGACTGCGCACGCCAAGCGCGGCGATGGCTGCGTCGATGCGCGTGATGGTTTCGGCGCTGGCGTCTATGCCGCCTGCAAGTGCCGCGTCGCGTATTTCGAGAAGAAGCGCGTTCGCCGCCGCAAGTGCTGTAGGCGCGCTGCCCATGACCACGGCGTCGACGTAGAACGTGCCGCCGCTGCGAATGTCGGAGACGCCGACGAAAAAGAAATTCGACATCACGCGCATCGCGTTCATTTTGTCGGCGACGTGGCGCAGGAATTTGTCGCGTTTTTGTTGCGCGCGGGACTCGGTCATGGCGTTGGACCGAGTAATTTGCGGAGCGGGTCATATACAAAATCGCTCCAAACGAGCGCCGCGATGCCGCCAAGCCCGAACAGCAGATCGCGCGACACGTCGTCGGGAATGAAGAACAAAAAGGCCTGCTGTATTACAAAAAGCGCGAAAATTCCGAGAGTTAATCGCAATAAAAATTTCATCACGCACGCCCTTCCGCGCGACGCTTGCGCCACTTGCGGACCTGCGCCGAATTCATGCGGCCATTGCGCTGTATCGCTTCCATCGCTTCCGCTTCGGCGATGATTTCGGACGCGGAGCGGGTGCGAACCGGCAAGGCGGCGCGGCTCGCGTCGTGGCGCTGCACGCGTTTCAGCCCGCAACGGTCGGCAAACTCGACACATGCGCCGCCCTTCGTGCCTTGCAGCAAGGCGAGGACATAAATCGGTCGCGTGTCTGCGTCAGATACCGGAGAACGTCGCGTCAGTTTTGACGCTTGGCGGGCAAGGAAAGCGTCGAGCGCGAAGCACGCGTCGGCCAACTTGTGCGCGTAGGGGCGGAGCGTGGCGCGGATCATGTCGGCGCGGCGGTCGGGCATTGTGAATGTGATGGTCATTTATGTTTTCCCATTTTTGCGGCGCGGACCCGTCGCGCCTCGATGATTTTGTCAACCCATTGCGGCGCGTAGTGTTCGCGCGTCGCAATGCGGGCAAGCTGTTCGCGGGTTCGGGCCGCTGCCACTTCGTCGCGGGTCGCGGTCATATCGCCACCCCGCCGCGCGTGTTCCAACGCTGCGCCAGCGCCTTTTCCGTCTGATCAATAAGCACGGGGCCGACGGGGCACTTCGGGGATGAACAGCAGCCAATAAACCCGCCGACATGAGTGCCGCGCGGCGTCACGGAAATTTCTGACGCGCAAAACGGGCACGGCTCGAATTTCACGTAATTGGCCGCCGCATCTGTCGGGCCGGTATCAACAACAAGCGACATCTTCAATCCCTCATTCCATCATTTTTCCGTCTGCGTTAAAACGTATTCCGTAAAAATAACGGAGTCAACGTCAATTTTGACGTTATCCGCGCAACCAAGAAAGCGGCAGCCAAACGGCGCGGGATTTGTCGAAACGGGAAAAGGAAATCGGCGACTTTCCGGATTTTTGAGCGCCTGGAATGGCGGACAAGGTGCGGCTCCACCCCGAAGCCCAAGGCGAGCCGGAAAGCACTTTCGACAAGCCGGAATGTTTGTTTGCGACCCACAAGCCACCATCGGCGAGTCGCAGTCCGAGACGTTGCAAAACCTTCTCCGCGCGGTCGCCGTACAGGTCGCCAGCCGCGCCATTGACTGCCATTTCGAGCAATTCCGACACGGTGAATTCCTCCGCCCTGCCCTGGTCAATCGTGGCGCGTTCGCGGTGTTGCATGATCCGCGCAATAAGCTGGCGTTCGTCGCCATCGTCACGGCCCACAGGCCCGACATCGTTAAAGCCCTTGTCTTGCAGCCACTTCAGCGCGGCGCTGTATTCAATATGCCCCGTGCTGTGCAGCAAATATGCCCCGGCGAGCATCGGCCCGTATTGCTGGCCCGCGCGCATCGATCCGAAATAGGCCGCAGCGGCGCGCGTGAACACTTCGCAATTGTGTTGCAGCGCGACCAAGTTGCGGACCGTGCGCGCAATCATTCCGGCGATGTATTCCGGCGAAAGCGTCTCGCTCAATAGCCGCGACAGCGTTTCCCATTTCGCCGTCATGGCTTCCGCCGCGGCATCATCTGCGGCGTGTATAGGCATCAAGGCGAGTTGCGTGATGCGCGTTTCGTCGGCGTGAAATTCAATCGACGGATTTACTGACGAAAATATGAAACATGATCGCACGCGAAAGCCCTTGGCCTTGTGCGCCGATCCGCCCTTGACGATTTCGCCGCCTGAATCCGTCGATGAAACGCGGGCCAAGTCGATGATGGTGCGGATACGTGCGCGGGTCGCATCGTCTTTGCCTTCGGCTTCGTCGAACAGCACGGGGCGGGCATCGTATTCCAATGATTGCCGGATTCCCGCCTCGGTCGTGGCGCCCTCGACGATGAAGGCCAGCGGCGAAATGAGCGGCCCGACGAAGCGTGTCATAACTGACGTCTTGCCGGATCCTGACGGGCCGACGATCCAGATATGCGGACGCCACGGCAAGACGCCGCAGACCGGCGCGACGACACAAGCCCCGGCGAGCAAGTAAGCATGGAGCGGCGACTCCCAGCTAAATTCGCGGGCCATGTCGAGCGTCTTGATCGCGTCACGGTTTTGCAGCGGGGCAGACAGGTCCAAATCGACGGACTCGCCGGTTTCGTAAACGAATCCGGTTTTCATGGTTTGGACATCGACGAAAGCCTCATCGACCCACAGCGCGTCGCCCATGTGAAACACGTTCCGGCCCGCATCGATCCACGCCCCACGGCCACGCCTTTTGCGCTGGCCATTGAAAACGCCGCATTTCATGGATGCTTGAATCAGAGCATTCGCGGCGAGGCTCCAATCGACGCGGCCCTTTTCGTCTTGGTAACGCGATTGCCAAAACTGGAACGGGGCGAGGAAAAATAAATTATTTGAAGTGTGCCCCGCCGCGGTCAGTTCGATGATTTGGCCGCCACTTGCGGGCAGATATGAACAGACGCCGCGGTCATAGCCCAAAAGGCGGAACGGTTGATCGTCGGCCCGCGTGCCTGGGTCGCTTGGTTCGAATACGTCGCCGCCGTCATGCCCGTCATGGGCCGGAATTTCGTCATGGTGCGGCGGTTCGTCATTCGGCGCGGCTGCGGCGGGCTCATAAACCGGCCCGCGCGCCCTTGCGGCGGCCACGGCCGTTTTAAGCCATATCCACGCATCGGCGGGGGTCACGGATTCCGCTTCCATATCGGCGGCGTCCCATCCGTCGCGCCTCCCGTCGGGTCGATCGATGACGACGATTTTTGCGACGCCGTGCAACAATTCGGCGACGCGGCGCATGGCCAGAAACCCGCCCTGCTCCGCCCAAGGCATTTCGGTGCCGATGTTGTCGCCGGTTTTATAGGCTTGAGTATCGGCATCGGGCCACGCCACGACGTTGCGGCCCGCAAGGGCAGACCATTCCGCACGGTCCACGCTATTTGTGCCGTTGGGCCACGTCACGGCGACCATATCGGGAAAGAGGCGCGACGCAGCGGCGGCGGCTTTTTCGCCCTCGCACAAGATGACGGCTTTGTCGGGCCGCTGTGCGAGTTGGTCCAAATTCATAAGCGGGCGCGGTTGCGGAAAGCTGACATCGACCCAGCCTGTGAAACCTTCGGGGCCTTCGCAATACGTCAGAGTCGGCGCGATCTTGACGCGCTTCCCCGCATCGTCGGTCCATTCCTGCCGGATAACGATGCCGAGCAATCCGCCGTCGCGGTCCCTGTAGGGCCATGCCGCCGCTATTTGGCGCTCGACATATTTGCCCGACTTGTGCTGATAAAACTTGGCGCGCCCGTTTTTGATAGGGTCCGGCGCGTCTTTCGGGACCGGCATTACGGCCCGATATTCACTGGCGTCTGACTTCGGGTCAGCTGCGACGGGCGCGGCGCGCTTCTCCGGATCCGGCACATATTCGCCGGTGATGACCTCGACGGCGGGGCGAAACTCCGCGCCCGTGATTTTCATAACAAAATCGATGATGTCGCCGTGTTCGCCGCAGCCGTGACAGTGCCAGAATTGCTTAGCATCGACGACGGAAAATGATGGCGTCTTCTCGCCGTGAAACGGGCACAGCGCGGAGTATTCCGAACCCTTCTTTTTCAGGTCGATATATCGCCCGACGATTTCCGAGACTTTGAATTTGGCGCGGATTTCGTCGGTGTTGATTTTGGTGCGGGGGGTCAAATCTTAATCCCCTTCACCGCGTCGGCGGGATCGCGGGCCACGACGTATGCCGCGCCGAACGCCGTTGCGACGCGCTCGAATTTGGTTTGCAACTCGGATTGTCTACCCTTGCCTGATTTACATTCGACCGTGATGTAGCGCCCGATCGTCTGGCCCACCATTTCCGGCGTTATGGTGATGCGCTGGAATCCTATGATGTCGCCCGACCCCGGCACGCCGAACGCGACGCGGCGCGGGTCAGCGATAAGCACGGACCCGTTGCGCATGAATTGTGGTCGCCCCATCCATGCGACGCCCGTGTTATTCCGCCACGCGCGGACGTCGGGATCGGCGCTCAAGGCGAGAATGGTTTGCTTTACAAGATGGGTTGCCGCGCTGTCGGTCATGCGAGTTTGCCTTGCTTGTCGAGCGTTTCGACCATCTGGATTCTTGTGCCGATCCAGCGCATACAATTTACCGCCATTGAGTTGCCGAGCGCCTTGTATCGCGGGCCATCGGCGGCGGGCTTGCCGCGCACTTCTATGAGCGTGTAACGGCGCGGAAACCCTTGCAAAGATTCGCATTCTTCGGGTGTGAGGCGGCGCACGGCCCAAGGTTGCGCGACGCATGACCGCGACGAACCGCCTGACGCGGCGCGGCGGAGAATCCCGGCGCAAGCCTTCGGGCTCAAATAGAACCGCTGCGGCACGTCGCCAGTCTCCAATATATCCGACAATGAACAGACGCCGGCGTCTTTGAGGGACAGCCCGTCCAAACCCGTCCACTCGGCAATATTGAGCGTCAAGCACTCGGTATGCGAGCCCGTAAGCGTTCCGGTATCCTGGGATGATTCCGAAGTTGGACCATCCGCCGTCGGGGACATCGACGACTTGGCCGCTGAACAATCCCAAAATTGTTGCAAAGTCTTGTCCGGCGTTGCTCGAAAGAACGACGGGGACATTTTCCCAAAGGAGCCAGCGGGGGCGAAGTTTTGCAGCAATGCGGCCAAACTCAAGCGAAAGGTTGCCACGGTCGCCATCGAGTCCGGCACGCAACCCCGCGATGCTGAAATCTTGGCAGGGGGTTCCGCCGACAATAATGTCAACTGTGTCATTGATTTTCCAGTCATCGTGTTTTGTCATGTCGCCGAAGTTCGGCACGTCGGGATAGCGCGCGGCCAAAACGGCGCACGGGAATTTTTCGATTTCGGAAAAGCCGACCGGCTTCCATCCCAAGGGATGCCACGCGACGGATGCGGCTTCGATGCCGCTGCATATCGAAAGATAATTCATGCCTGCCCCATATCGTCAGATTTGACGTTATCCGCGCGGAATAAATCCGGACGTTCGCCCCATCTTGAAAGCCGTTCGCAGGCAACGTCGAACCACTTTTCAGATGATTCAATCCCGATGAAAGCGCGGCCAGATTCCAGCGCGGCGACGCCCGTTGTGCCGGTGCCCATAAAAGGATCCAGAACCGTCGCGCCTGCATCGGTTGAATTTGTGATGTAGTGCTTCATCAAGGCGACGGGCTTTTCCGTCGGATGCAGCGTGACATCGACTTGCGGGCAGCGAATGAGTTGCTTCGCGCCCTTGTCGGTTATGCCGCGCGCCCTGCCCTTCCATGAGTAAATCGTGAATTCCAGATTCTTCATGTACCAGCGATTAGGCGTCGCGGTGCCCTTGTCCCAGACGAGCAAATTATGAAACTTGAATCCGGCATTAAGCATCGCGTTTTGTGCCGCGTTTTGGTTCTTGTCGTTTGCCATGACATAGGCGTCGGCATCATCGGCGAGTGCGGCGAAGGCGAGCGGCATCCAGTCGGAAAATTCGATGTCGCAATCGACGATGCCGCCGTCGTTGTCATAAACTTCGACCGCGAAGACACCGCCCATTTCGCCGGTATATTTCCCACCCGCCGTCAGCCTGTACGGCGGATCGCTGCAAAGCACTTTCGCGCCGCGAATACGCGGAAGCACGTCGCGGCAGTCAGCGAGATATAGCGTCGCCGCGCCTATTGTTTCGACTCTTGTCATTCCCCACAGCCTCGCCCGACTGCGCCGATGTCCCGCGCGTCGACGAATTCCTGCCACGGACGCCACCCCTTCGGGCAATGGAAGCCCCATTCACGGATGCGCGGGCCGGTGATGAACAGGGTCCAGCATGGCGTATTTGTGTCGCCTAATTCGAGGCGGTGCGCCACGGTCGCGCGGCGGAACACAATCGAACCGGCGCGGCGCAACTTGGGCCGATACTCTCCCGCGACGTACTCCCAATAAAACCCCTGCAACACAATCGAAATGTTGAACCACGGATGATCGTGCAGCGCCGTGTCGTCATCGCTGCGCAAGATTTGATGCAAATAGATATTGCCGAACGCGTTGCGCGGCACGACAAACCATCGATTTAACTGCGGATTTACAGCGCCGCCGATGATGAAATCCGGCGCGCGTCGCACAAGCGAATAGCAACGCATGATAAGCAGGCACAAAAGCACGCAAATAAATGAAACGAATAACATCAATTCCCCCTCGCTGTTGCAATGAATGGCAGTTCCGCGCCGCGCTTCGCGTCGTCTTTTCTTTTCCGCGCCTCGACGATGATGCGGGCCCGCGCCGCTGCCTTTTGCGGTGAATTCCCGTCGCGGCGTCGGAATAATTCGGTCAGCGATTGCAGGTCTTTCGCCATGCCTTGCTCGCGGTATCTCGCGCGACTGACGGCGACGTGATCCACTTCGATCAATTCGCCGTCGACTTGCTCCGGGCTGTTCGATTTTGTCGGTGCCGCCGCGCCGCAATGGGGGCAGAATTCAAGCGCCGATGCGTATGACGCGAAACATTCGAGGCAAATCGTGATGGCATTAGCTGGCGTTAAATCCCGCTCGCCCGCCGCACCTTTTCTTTTCTTGCGACCGTCGAGGCTCCACTCGATTTCGTCTTCGGGGAAGCCCAGATTCGGACGCCAAACGCCGTTGACGGTTTGGCCGCAGTTCCCGACGTGATCGATGATGTAAGCGAATTCTTTGCCGGGATAGCGACGCAGCACGCGGCCCATTTGCTGCCGGTGCATCGCTATGGATTTTGTTGGCCGCAACAGGATGGCGGCTGCGACGATCGGGACGTCGGTGCCTTCATTGACGATGTTGCAACTCGTGATGCCGTGCAGCGTGCCGTCGCCAAGACCACGGATCGCGGCGTGACGCTCGACGTCCGGCGTGTTGCCGTCGACACTTTTGACGCGATACCCCGCCGCGACGAATTCTTCGGCGACGTGCTTGGCATGTGCCACATTGGCGCAAAACGCGATGAAGGGCTGCCCGTTGCAAATCCGCGCGTAATGCGCGATGGCGTCGCCGGTGATTTGTCGCCGGTCCAGAAGCGCGGCGGCTTCGGCTGCGTTATAGTCCCCGCCCTTGGTGTGGAGAGACAACAAGTCGAGCGATACCGGCGGCGAAAAGACACGGGGCCTTGCGAGCCATCCCGCATCAATGAGTGAGCCCACAGTCGGACCCTGCACCATGCTCGTATAGATGCCGCCGGAATTGACGCCCAAGCCCTTGCCGTCGAGCCGTTCCGGCGTTGCGGTCAATCCGAGCCACTTGGCATCGGGCATGGCATCGACAAGCCTGCGCCACGTACCGGCGGCGGCGTGATGGCCTTCATCTAGGAAGCCAAGGTCGAATTTTTCAATCGTGTCGAGCCGCCGTGCAATGGTCTGGATCGATGCCACGCTTGACGGGGCTTCCGAGTTGTAAAACCCGCGCCCGACCTCCGCGATTTGTTCCCGAATGGCATGGCGTCTGACGGAATCCGGCGCGTCGATCCGGTGCCAGACGCCTTCGCGTGCCAGCGCAAGCGACGTCTGCACGACAAGTTCCTGCCGGTGAACGATGAGCCCGCAGCTATTTCCCTTTTGCTGCGCCGCATTCACGATAAATGCCATTACTTTCGTTTTGCCCGCGCCTGTCGGCGCAACGGCAAGCGGCGCGGTGCTTCCCTGTGAGAAGTCGGCCCGAATGTCGGCAATAAATTTCTTTTGATAGTCGCGGAGTGTCATCGGGTTCCCGTCCGAATGTTGGCCAGGCGAGGCGATGGGAACCCTTAAACCGCGTTGCCCGCTATTCTTGGAATCGCCCGCCTGACCGACCCGAAGGAAACGTCAAATTTGACGTTATGTCAACGGCGGAAAAAGCGAAGCGTGACGGGCTGACAAAAAATTGCGCAGTTTACCTAGTAATGCTGTGGATTAATTCGTAATTTGACGTAAAAGTAAAAAGAGCCTATTTTCCGGCACCTGTTGAGTAAACCGAGTTATGGAGACGCTAATGCCTCGCACCCGCTCGCCCGGAGCCCCGCCCCACGACGCCAGAAATCGTCGTCAGCGGGAATTGATCGACACCCGCATGCACGAATGCGGCATCGATACCATCGCGCAACTCGAAGACATGGCGGGAGTGAAGCGCGATAAGGTCAGGCACTTCCTGAAAGGCTACACCAAAAGCCTAAACTCCAATGCGATGCAAGCAATTTGCGCCGTGTTGGGGATTCCGGTTTACGATTTTGTCGGCGGGCCGGACACAGGCTGCGCGCGGGAACAATTCGTGTTTCACGTCGATGACGTCTCAGAGTCCCCGCCCGCGGTTAAGTCGCTTGGAAAAATTGGAATCTCCATCCCCGCAAAATTTGGGATGCCAGGCAACGGAAACCTAGGTGCATGGGTCGTCGCTGGCGATAGCTCGATGTCGCCGGTCATTGCAAAGGGCGATTTCGTTTGGGTCGACTGGCGCGATGCTTTCAACGGCGCTGGGATTTATCTTTTACGCGGCGCGGCGAAAACGGCGCCGACATTATTGCGCCGCGTCACGCCGCACGGCATCGGCGGCAAGGTCGATGTTACGGCGGAGAACGCGCGGCACGGCGGGCAAAGCAATATCTCGCTTTCTGCGCTGCGGTTTCTTGGCCGCGCGACGCACACAATAAAAAAGATTTAGTAAATTCATTTTGACGCTTGCGTTAAATCTTGATTTCGCTCTATGGTTAAAACGTAAAGTTTGACGCTTCGAAATTACGGAGTCAGTCGATGCGGACGAGGCCAAGGGTGAAACATGAATGGAAACGCGAAACCAAAAACATCGGAAGAAGCGAAAAAGTTGCGTTGCGTGAATACTCAGTCCAATTGCGACGGTGATGCCTGTAAGGCTTGGTCGCACGTCGTAACGCTAGAGGTCGAGACGGGAGAACCGGCGACAGCCGAGGCGATTGAGGCAGGGGCTGACGTCATTAATTTCGGCACCTGCGGCATGCTGAAATGACGCTTAACAATATCATTCGCGTCTCGGATTTGCCTTCAGTTGCGGATTGTTCCCGCCGCTGGATGTCGCGGAGCCGCCCCGCCGAAGTCAAGGCGGCTGGGTTCGACCTGCGCGAAATGTCGTCATCAATCGGCGCGGCAATCGGGACCGGCACACATGCCGGACTCGAAAACGCTTTCCGCTCCAAGATGGAGGCGCGCGTTATTGAAGTTGAGTCTTTCCGCGAATGCGCCGCCGAGTCGATCATGGAGTCGATCAAAGATGGTGTCATCTGGGACGATGCGACGACGAATGTGGATGCCGCCATTACTCAGGCGACGCGGCAAGCCCGCATCATCTGGGATTATTTCGGCGACGTTATTGAGCCCGTGGCCATTGAAGAAAGACTATCTGCGGACATCGGCGACGGGTTTATTTTGCGCGGTCATATTGATGTCAGAGAAGCGGCCCGTGTCGTCGATTTCAAGACCGGCACAGTGCAGCGGGCCAATCAGCCGCAATACGGCGGTTATAGTTTGGTCGCGCGGTCGAACGGTCACACTGTTGATGCTGTTGCGGAAATATATTCAAAACGCGTCGGCGTGACGCGGGATCAGCCCGCGCCTACTCTGACGGAATACGATATCGCGGAGTCTGAAATCGCGGCGCAAGAAATCTATACCCGCATGAAGGCCGACATTTTGGCATTCAGGGAACGCGGCGATCCGTGGGTGTTTCTGCCAAATCCGAACTCGATGAATTGTAGCGAGAATTATTGCCCGGCATGGGGGACTTCTTTTTGTCGGGCGCATAAGCAGCCCAAGGCGAAATAACGCCCTTTTTATCAACCCAATAACGTCAAATTTGACGGAAAGAGAACCGAAATGAGTGAGACAGAAAAAGCCGTGGCGACGGTCGAGCCGCAGGCGTCGACACAGGCCCTTAGCGTCTTTGATAGCGCGGCAGGGTTCGATCTGGCGCAACGCATGGCGCGCGCCCTTGTGACGTCCGACATGGTGCCTGCGGCGTATCGCGGCGAAGACAAGATCGGCAATGCGATTATCGCGCTCGACATGGCGAAACGCACCGACTCCAATCCGGTCATGGTGATGCAAAATTTGCACATCATTGAAGGCCGCCCGTCGTGGTCATCGCAATTCATCATTGCCGCGCTCAATTCTTGCGGCATGTTTTCACCGCTGCGCTTCACGATGGCGGATGAAGGCGAAAAGGAAGTTTCGTTCCAGACATGGGGCGACAAGAAGGGCGAGCGGGTCACCAAGACCCAGAAGATTCGCAACAAGACCTGCACGGCATACGCCATCGAAAAGGCGACGGGCGAGCGCCTTGATGGCCCGACCGTAAGCATGGAAATGGCCGTCGCGGAAGGCTGGTATGCCAAGAACGGGTCAAAATGGCAAACCATGCCGGACTTGATGCTTCGCTACCGCGCCGCCGCTTTCTTCGGTCGCTTGTATGCGCCGCAAATCTTGATGGGCATGCAGACCGACGACGAAGTGCGCGACGTTGCGGAAATGCGCGACATCACCGCCGCGCCCGAAGTCGCCACGGCCCGCACCGCGACGGACACGGCTGTCAATTCCGCTGACCCGATAACGTCAAAATTGACGGAATCAAAGCCCGACGAAAAGCCCGCCCCGGCGGTTGCTCAAGCGGGTCGCGGACGCCCCACCAAGGCCGACACAGACGCAGCGGAGGCCGACGGACAAAAGGCAAAGCGTAGCGGCGTACCGCGCGAAGCGGTGCCGGACGCCTTCGGCAAACCGTCGCTTAAAGCGGCATGGGAATCCGGCTGGGATGCCGAAGAAAAGCGGCCCGCCGCGACCGACAAGACCGGCGCGCCGTTCGATTTCGATGGCGAGACGGGCGAAGTGCTTGAAGACGGCGCGGCTGGCGATGGTGCCGCCGTGAAACAGGATGCCGCCGACGGGAAGCAAGTTGCCGCCGATGACGACGGCTTGGGATTTGAATGATGGCGAATGCCCGCATCGTAGGGATTACCGCTGTCGCCGCGCTCATTGCTGGCGGGTTTATGGCATCCGCGCACGGCGAGCAAATAGAAATCAGGCATCGCCCGCACCCCGATCCGGTCGCCGTTGATCCGGAAATTCGCAGACGCCCCGTCTCGGCAAAACAGGGCCGCAACAAATACACGCCGCACCAAGGCGCACGCGAAATCGCGCGGCGTCGCAAGAAAATGGGAATCGCAAATGACTGACACAGCACTCATCGCCGCGCACGACTACAAAATCCGTGAGCGCGCAATGCAAGCCGCAATCGATATCGCCAGCATGGGCGACACGACGGAAGACATTATTAAGTCCGCCGCATCCATTGAAGCCTATCTGCGCGGGAACACAGGGAAACCAAGCAATGACTGACACACAAACCACGCCCGCGCCCGCGCAGACCGGCGGCGTCGCCCACGATCAACTCCGCTCCATCATCGAGCGCATCGAGCGACTCGAAGAAGAAAAAGCGGCGACCGCTGCCGACATCAAAGAAGTCTACGCCGAAGCCAAGGGTAACGGCTTTGACACGAAATCGCTGCGCCAAGTCGTGCGAATCCGCAAGCAAGACAAGGCGGAGCGGCAAGAGGCCGACGCAATTCTCGAACTCTATTTGTCAGCATTGGGGATGGTCGAATGACACATATCGACGGATCAAAACGCATCGTGCGGGTCGATGCCAAAAAATTCGCGGCGGCGGCAATTTTCCGTTGCCACGAGGAAACGCGCTACTACTTGAACGGCATCTATGTCGAGCCGCACCACGAGTCCGGCGTCATCATGGTCGCCACGGACGGGCACCGCATGGCCGTCATTCACGACCCGACCGGATATGCAAACGCGCCTTTCATTTGCAAGGCGTCGCCACGCTTCTATGCCGCCTGTGCCCGCCGTGGCGCGAAGCGCGACCAACTCAAGCGCCCCGGCCAAGTGCAATTCATTGGCCGCACCGCATATCTGACGTGCGAAGGCTTTGATGATGATGTGTCGATCATCGGCGTGACGCATCTTGAAATTGAATATGCGCCTGAAATTGACGGGACATATCCGAACTGGCGGCGCGTCATGCCGATGATCAAAGACGACGCAACTTGCGCCGCGCCGCGCTTCGGTGTGAACGCGGCATATGTCGCCGATTTTGCCACGGCATTGACCATCATTTCCGGCATGAAAACGGCAATCGTCACAATGACCGTCGATAGTGATGCTGAGTTTGTCGGCTCGCCAATCGCTGTCACGTCAAACGGTGTGCCTGAATTTTTCGGCGTATTGATGCCTGCGCGCGCAGACCTTTGCCCGCCGCGCCCCGCATGGCTCACCCTCCCCGCCCCCCAGAAAAACGAGGCCGCAGAATGACATTCATGTTTTCAACACAGGCGCTTGTGGCGGCAATTTTCATCGGGCTTGGCTTGCTCGCGGTTTACCTGTTGCGGCGTGATCACAAGCGGAGTGTGGCGTTTTCCGAAAGTTTCGGCGCGGTCAATAATGGGATCGACGAAGAAGACTTCGACGCATTCCTGCGCAGAATGCACGGCGGCGACTCCGACAACGGCTTGCACGGCATGGAAACCCCGACCGCGACCGTGCCCACCGAAAAGCACAAGCCCTGCCCATGCGGTGACGGCGGCGGCGTGCATTGCTCGCACGACGGATGCCCCTACCCGCCTGCCGTGAAGCACCAATCCCCACGCAAGCCCCGTGCAAAGAAACCGCGACCCGCTGGCAAGAAACCGGCGAAGGCGAGCGCGGCGAAACCCAAGCCCCGCGCTGCAGCAGCAAAAAAGCCCGTCACGAAAAAGCCCGCCAGCAAAAAGAAAGCCGCCAAGAAATGAAAGCCCAAATCCAAAACTTTCGCGGTATTGAATCCGCTGAAATCGACTTCGACAAAATCGCGCTTGTGACCGGCGATAACGCGGCGGGCAAGACTTCCGCACTTCTCCCGATTGCATGCGCCTTGGCAGGCGTAACAACGCCGCTGGGACTGCGCAAGACCGACGGCGGCATGTTAGTCCGCGTCGGCACAGGTCGCGCCCAAGTCGACGTCACGGGGCCGGACGGCGGCGTCAGCATTGAATGGCCCAAGGCGGAACGCTCGACGAAAGGCACACCGCCCGGCGCGTCTAAAATCGCGGTCGGACTGGAGTCCATCGTCGATATGGATCCGAAAGACCGCGGCACGCTTTTGGGTGCGCTGCTCAAGATCATCCCGAACCGCGACGACTTGAATCAAGGCTTGACCGACGCGGGCATGATCCGCGCGCCGAAAGACGATCCGGACCGCTTCGCGCCTTTTGACAAGGTTTGGGCCACAATCGAGCGCGACGGCTGGGACGCTGCGGCGGAACGGGCACAAAAAGCTGGCACGGAACAAAAAGGTGCTTGGCGGCAAATCACGGGCGAGCCCTACGGCTCGAAGAAAGCCGACACATGGCAGCCCGATGGCTGGGACGGCGCGCTGGCGCAACGCAGCAAGGAGTCGCTCGAAAGCGATGTCGCGGCGGAGCGGAACGAACTCGAATTCAAGGTCGGCAAACAAGCCGTCAGCGCGGAACGCATCGCGGAACTTGAGGCGCTTGCTGGCACGATTGAAGACCGCGAAACGGCGCTCGATGACGCGAAAAAAAGCGCGTCATGGCTCCGCGACGTGGCCACGGCGGCGCGCACGGCCCGCGAAGCCTGCCTGCCCGCGACACAGAGCGCGGGGCATCCCTGCCCGTCATGCGGGACAAAGTTGGAACTTGTGCCAGCGCCGGGCAACACGGGCGGCAAGCAACTCGCCACGGTTTCCGAACTCTCAAGCACAGAACTCGACGAACGCCGCAAGGCCATTGCATCGGCGGATGGCGCGCTTGAAAAGGCGAACTCGGAAGCCCGCGCCGCTGCATCGAAAGAGTCCGAAGCGAATTCAACCTTGTCGGCGGCCCGTGCCGCGCGCACCGAACTCGACGGCGGTGCCACCACGGACGGGGCAAGTGCGGCCGAAGTTGACAAGGCCCGCGAAGCCGTGCGCCGCGCCGAAAACGCACTAAAGGCTTTCACGACAAAGACCGAGGCGGACCGGATCCACGCAGCGATTCAGCGGAACGAAACGCTTGTCGGGATTCTGGCCACGTCCGGCGTGCGCCGCGCCGTGTTGCTGCGTGCGCTCGCCACGTTTAACGAGCGCCTGGCCACGGTTTGCGCCGACGCGAAATGGGAAAAGGTCGCCATGACCGATGCCATGACGGTCGAATATGCGGACCGGCCCTATGCCCTGTTGTCCGGCTCGGAAAAATACCGCGCCGCCGCGACGTTTCAGGTCGCAATCGCCGAACTCGATGGGTCATGCGCCTGCGTCATGGATGGGGCCGACATTCTCGACAATGCGGGGCGCGCCGGTTTGATGCGGATGCTTGTGGCGCGAAACATGCCCGCCGTGGTCGGAATGACGATGGCGAAAAGTGCGCCTGTCCCGCCGCTCGCAGAGAAGGGACTCGGTTTCGTTTATCGCGTTGATAACGGAAAATCTGACGTTATCGGGGGCGCAGAATAATGGCGGAAGATATTGGGGCGATGAAGAAGCCGATGACCGCAAAAGAAATCGACGCATCGATCGGGCTGCGGTTGAAATACATGCGCCAAGACCGCGCCTTGACGCTCGAAAAGATGGCCGACGTTTTGGGCATCGGGCCGCAGCAGCTTTGGAAATACGAGAACGGCAAAAATTCCATCCGCGCGAATCTGTTGCTCGATTTCGCGGCGCGACTCGGCGTCTCGTATATCTATTTCGTCGCGCATTATGACGATGATGCGTACTCAGAATATCAGCTTGTGAAGGCATGGCGGGCTCTTGGCAAGAGACTCAAGGCAAGCACCCTAAAGTCACTCATACACATGGGGCGCAAATGACCGCGCCCGCAAAACTGAAACCCGATGACTTCTACACCGAAGCCGAAGTCGCGGCGATCCTGCGGCGACGCCCGCAAACGCTGAAAAACTGGCGCGTCAAGGGCGAGGGCCCGCCGATTTTCAAGATCGGGCGAAGCGATGCGGCACTGTATCCACGCGCGGCATTCGAGGCATGGGTGCGGGCGCGGATAGGTGCGGCATGACCTCATGGATGACGTCAGAGATTCGCACGCTCCGCGAAATGTTCGAAACAAGCCCGACCAAAGAAGTCGAGGCGGCAATTCCGAACCACACCCGCGCGGCAATCGCGGCGCAGGCTCGCAAGATGGGGCTGCGCACGCCGCGCCGCCTTGCTCCGGATCGGTCAAGGTTCTACGTGATAAACGCGATGGCGGCGCACCGCATGGCCGCAGGGAAGCCGATGGAGGCTGTGGCGCGGAAATTCGGACGCGACCGCACCTTGATTTACCGCTGGGAAAGCGGCGCAGGCAACCCGAACCTTTCGTCGTTTCTCGCCTATGCAAAGGCGCTGGGTTTGCGCGTCACTGTTGAGGATGCGAAGGGCGAAACGGTTTGGCGACAGGGTGAAATTTTTAAAGGGAATCCGAAATGACGCAATCATATCCACTGGCATGGCCCGATGGCTGGGTGCGAACTCCGCACTATAAGCGAGTCGACACAAACCGTTTCAGCACAACCTTTGTTAAGGCGCGTGATCAGCTTTTCGACGAATTGCGCAAGCTGGGTGCGCGGTCGGTTATTCTCTCAACAAATATGGCGCTGCGGAATGACGGGCTTCCATATGCTGAAGCCGCGCGGAAACGCATCACAGACCCAGGCGTCGCCATTTATTTCACGTTGAAAAATCGCCCGATGGTTATGGCGCGCGATGAGTTCCAAACCGTGCATGACAATCTTCGATCGATCGGCCTTGCAGTCAGTCACTTGCGCGGCCTTGAGCGCCACGGCGGGGCGACGATGATGGAGCGCGCCTTCTCCGGTTTTGCCGCATTGCCCCCACCTTCAAATGCCGCCCCGCGCCGGTCATGGCGGGACGTTATGCAATTAACCGAAGATTTTGAACCGCACCCAGAAACCGTCGATCTTCGTTATCGTGCGCTCGCAAAGAAGACTCACCCCGACGCGGGTGGCTCGGCCGAAACCTTCGCCGAATTGAACAACGCGCGGTCAGAAGCTTTGCAGGCGTGCAAATGACAGCAGACGCGCGCCCCGTTAATTGCCGGTTACGCCTTCAAGACGAAGGCAAACCATATCCCAAGTCGTCATGTACGGCTTGCGGCGGGTCGATCATGACGGGGCTTGGCAATGAGTGCCATGTCTCCGCCATGACAGACCGTGAACGGATGATAGATGAAGCTGTGCGGGAGACTACGAAGGGGAAGCCCAGGGCATACGGCAGAGACGGGCTTCGTTGTATTTTAATCAACAGCGAAGCATGGGGGAATCGCGCGGCGGAGGAAATATATTCGCACTTCATACCCAAGGTGCGGGCTCATTTTGCCGAAATCGCCGCGCGGAACGCAGCCCCATGAGTACATCCGACGACTACGCCCGCGCATATGGCATGGCTGCGCGCCAGCAGGCTTCAGGTGCCTACGGTTATTCCGACATCACGGGCAGGAAAGCCGCGCGGCAAATGGTGCGCGACATCGGCGAAATCGTGGCGCAGGTCGAAGGCGTCAACGTCGCGGCTTCCATTTTGTACCAAGCCGCCGACGCTATCTCCGCGTCGCTTGTGATGCCCTACGTCGTGATGCCGCCGATTGTCGAGCCTGTGCCGGTCGCGGATCCCGTGCCCGTCGAGACGCCGCGCCGCGCCGCGCTTGCCGTGGCGTGGGATGCTACGCGCTCAAGCGGTGACGCCGTGTTCCGGTCCATCGGCATCGCGGCCACCATTGCGGGCGTGCTATGGGCATTGCTGGGATGACAAACACGTCGTCACGCATGAAAGAATGGCGGCCAATTCTAGGCGAGGCGCAAAACTGGCGCTGTTGCTATTGCCATCATGTGATGACCGAGTCCGACGACGAAGCCGACACGGCCATAACCGTCGAGCATGTCATCCCGCGCACCTTCGGCGGATCAAGCCATTGGCTGAATTTGGTGGCGGCATGCCGCCGCTGCAATCACGGGCGCGGCGACTCCCCGATGGACCCAGGCATAACGCAAGAAATGTTCATCGAGTTTTTAATCGATGGACGGATGCTGCGGCCCAAGTACCAAATCGAGGCTGACCGCATGTTTGGCGTCGTGCGCAGCGGGAGGCGCAAGGCGGAGCGACGTCCGGAAAATCTGAAATCGCGGCGCAAGAAAAAGCGCGCGGCATGAAAGGAATCGGAAAATGGGGCAGCGCGGGTGCGTCAGGATGGGCGGCATAGAAGGCGGTCGGCGGATCAACACCGATGATGTTTTTGAATTGGCGGTATCGCGGGCGCTTGGGCCTGAAATATTCGCCGACGCTGGCATCGCAATGGAACTTTGGCAGGCACTCGCCAACGTCGAATGGACCCACAACGAACACGGCGCAGCCTCGTATTCGTTCCGTGCCGCTGGCGACCTCATAGCAGCCATCAGGGCCGAAGGCGATTATATGGACTGGTATTGCTGCGCTCAAGATGGCGTCGTCAGCGAGCGGATAGAGGCGGCGATGCAGATGGAGGGGTGGCAACCGCGAAAGATATTTGAAGAATAGCCGGGATTTTTGAATATACGCTATTGACGCACATACGCTAACGGCGTATATAAGAGGGGTGGCGCGGCGATGGGTCGGGCCGGAATGGAGTGAAGCAAGATGGGTGCGCTAGGAGAAATCGAGAAAGCCAAAAACAAGATGCAAGCAACTACGCATGAGCCCGCCGCGCTTATTTTGCTGTCGGTTTCTGCCCTTTCTGAAATTGGGCGGAACGGTTTTGATTTCGGCATGATCGAGAACCCCACCATATTTGGCGTGCCATACGAAATTGACGCCGAATTGCCCGAAGGTTTCAAAATTCTAAGCGAGGCGCAGGCTACAATTTACAAGAAGGTGCGGGCCGCTGTGAGAAAATGGGGGCGCAAAATGCACCTCGCCCCAGACGAAGCGCGTGCGCTGCGCCTTGCTTATGAAGACGGTCAAGTAAGTGCCCAAATTAAGTTTCACGGCAAAGCGAATGAGGCTGGAGTCGATGCCGACGAAACGCTGCAATATTTGTGTGACCGTGGGCTGCTACAGCGCACTGGCACAGACTCCGGCGAAGGTACATATGCCAACAATTACGGCTTGACCGCTGAAGGCCGGACATTCTGGGATGGTGTGAAGGCGGCTGTCAAAAGCGAAAATAAATCCGCATGACCCCCGCCGCGCTCGCCGCATGGCGATCCCGCCTAGCCCTGCCCCAGACGGAAGCCGCCAAACGGCTCGCCTTGCCCGCTGGGACGTATCGCAACTATGAGCAGGGCCGCAGGGCCATTCCTGCGCCGGTCGCCGCGCTGGCGGCCTATGTCGAGGCGTATGGCTGGCCCGCGCCGAAAAGGGGGACGTGATGAGAAACATCAAAAAATCAATAAGCCGCTGCGTTAGGTGCGGCGCGGGTCGGACCGTCACTATTTGCGGGCCGAGATATGATGTTTTGCTGCCGTCAGCATGTCCGACGAAAGAACAGTGCGAAAAAGAATCGCTTTCCGACGAGGGGCTTAGCGGCGTTTCTGACGCGCAAATTGAGAAGGAATCGAAATGACCGACGAATATGGTTTTGCCGCTTCGGCGTTGACTGGCATGCAAATTTATGAACACGCCGCGCGAGGGTCGGGGCGCACGTCGCGGCTTGTCGAGCGCGCGACGTCATACGATCAAATCGTCGTCGCCACGGCAAAGGAAAGGGATCGCCTTGAGCGCCTATGCCGCGACGCTGGCAAGAAACCGAAAATCTTCGTTTGCGATCCGCGTGATGACATTCGACGCACAGTCGGGACGGCCCCGCGCGGGCGCACCTTTGTCGATCATGTCTGGACCTTGAAATGGTTTGAAGCGGCCGTCGAGCGAGCCGCCTCCCAACTTCAAGAAATGCAGGCCGATGCGTCAAAGACTTGGCCAGAAGCGCCGAAGCCAGCAATTGCGGGCGGGCATGACAGTAGCGCCCCGCTTCTCTCCCGACGCGACATCACCAACCGCGATTAACGCGGTAATTTAAATTCCGCGCCGTTTTCAATTCCCAACTGCTTCCAAATCGCTTCCAAGGCTCAAAATGACCATCACCCACATACAGGCTAAGTCATTGTTTCCGTTATGGTCGGAGCGGCCGGATTCGAACCGACGACCCCTTGTCCCCCAGACAAGTGCGCTACCGGGCTGCGCTACGCTCCGACTAAACCGGATGAAAGAACGCTGGAAACCAACGCCCTTTGAAGGCGCGGAATATAGACGGGGGTTTGCCCATGGGCAACGCCTCTATGCCACTATTTCCGCGGCATTTTGCCGATTTTTGAGATGAGGAACAAAGAGATAGGAAATGAGAGCGCCGCGCGCCGTTTATTCCTCGTCTTCTTCATCTTCCCAAAGGGTTTCGTCGACTTCTTCTTTCAAAGACACAAGGTCTTCAAGTAATGCTTCAAGTGTGGCGCGCGCGTCCTTGGTGAGCGCGCCGCCGGTTGAGGACGCCTCATCGTCATTGCGGCGCACTGTTTCACGTGCAAGCTCAGCCAGCGAAGAATCAACCGTGCCTTTGCCCGTCTCGCTGACGAACTTCACGCCTTGTTCGCGGAAGACTTTCTGCACGCCTTTGATGGTGTAGCCATCGTTGTAGAGCAGTGTGCGTACACCGCGCAGCAGGTCCACATCCTCCGGCCGGTAATAGCGACGGCCGCCGCCGCGCTTCAGCGGACGGATATGCGTGAACTTGCTCTCCCAGAACCGCAGAACGTGCTGCGGTACATCGAGGTCGGTGGCAACTTCGCTGATAGTTCTAAACGCGTCAGGTGATTTCTGTATCGACAACCCAGGTCCTTGGCTCCGCTCTTCAATCCGGTCTCTTGATGCGGATCTGGTCACGGTGTCTCCAGTGCTTATTCGGCGGCTTCGGCCTTGCCGCTCAGGGCTGAGTTGATCAGTTCCTTGAGCACATGGCTGGGGCGAAACACCAGCACACGGCGCGGCTTGATCGGGACTTCTTCGCCTGTCTTGGGGTTGCGCCCCATGCGGCCACCCTTCTGACGGACCGAGAAAGACCCGAAAGATGATAATTTGACGGTGTCGCCCTTGGAGAGGCTTTCGCCAATTTCCAGCAACACCGACTCGACGAGTTCAGCCGATTCATTGCGCGACAGGCCGACTTCCTGATAGACGGCTTCGCTCAAATGAGCCCGCGTTATGGTATCCCCCATAGACTTTCCTCCACATTCACGCAAAGCCTATGGCGAGGCGATTATCCCGTCAATATCAATAGGATGCGCGAATCTTCTAAAGTGACATTCAGTTTCAGTCACCAAGTGAGTTAAGGCCGGTAACTGCAGCACTCATCACACGGAAACGACTTACCAACGCACCATCACAGAGCCCCAGGTGAAACCGCCACCCATGGCCTCAAGCAGCACAACATCGCCCTTTTTCACCCGCCCATCGCGGACCGCACCATCGAGCGCCAGCGGCACAGAAGCGGCCGATGTATTGCCGTGTTCTCCGACCGTGATGACCACCTTTTCGGGCGGCAGGCCGATACGCTTGGCGGTGCCGTCGAGGATGCGCTTGTTGGCCTGATGCGGCACGAACCAGTCAACATCATCAATAGTCATCCCCGTGGCCTCAAGCGACTCACGGATGGTGTCGGCGATGTTGACGACAGCATGACGGAAGACCTCACGGCCTTCCATACGCACGTGGCCAGTGGTGCCGGTCGAGGACGGGCCACCATCGACATAGAGCTTGTCCTTGTAGCGGCCATCGGAATGAAGGTGAGCCGTGAGGATGCCACGATCAGCATTCGTACCCTCGCCTTCCGACCCCTGCACGATGACCGCGCCGGCGCCGTCTCCGAACAATACGCATGTGGTTCGGTCGGTCCAGTCGAGCAAACGCGAAAAGGTCTCAGCGCCGATAACGAGCACAGTCTTTGACTGGCCGCAGCGGATGAAGGTATCGGCGATAGTGAGCGCATAGACAAAGCCGGAGCACACGGCCTGCACGTCGAAAGCGGCACCGTGATGAAGTCCGAGGGCGGCCTGCACGGTGACGGCCGTCGCCGGAAATGTATTGTCGGGCGTGGTGGTCGCCATGATGATTGTGTCGATGGACTGCACGTCAATGCCCGAATGGGCGATGGCGGCACGCGCGGCATGAATCGCGAGGTCGGATGTCTTCTCGTCATCCGCCGCGATATGGCGGGCATGGATGCCGGTCCGCTCTACAATCCAATCGTCAGTTGTATCGACGATTTTGGTAATGTCGTCATTGGACATGCGGCGCGCTGGCAGATAGCTGCCGACGCCTGTGATAACGCTACGAATAATACTCACGATAGAGCAGCCTCAGACTCATCAGGTGTGGCGGGAGCCGTGTCGCGGTTGCTGACCGGCTTCAACCCGTCAAGCGAGCCGAGATCGGCCATGATTTTATGTACAAGATCGGCGGCCGCGACATCAACGGCAACGTCGATGGCATAGGCGAAACCTTCGGCATCAGTGCCGCCATGGCTTTTGACCACAAGACCATTGAGACCGAGAAACAACGCGCCGTTCGAGGTGCGCGGATCAAGCTTGCGGCTCAGCGCTTTGAACGCGCCTTGCGCGAAGAGATAGCCGATACGCGACATGAGCGAACTCTTGAGCGCGCCGCGCAAAAACTCGACGATCATGCGCACAGTGCCTTCGGCTGTTTTGAGCGCGATATTACCGGTGTAGCCATCGGTCACCACGACATCGGTGGTGCCTTTGGAAATGTCATCACCTTCGACAAAGCCGTGGAACTTCAGAGGCAGGCCGGTGTTGCGCAATATCTGCGCGGCTTCCTTGACCTGCTCGGTGCCTTTAACTTCTTCCTGACCGATATTCAACAACCCGACAGTAGGCTGCTCAAGACCAGTGATGATGCGCGCGAAAGCCTCGCCCATGACGGCGAATTGCACGAGCTGAAACGCACTCGGCCCGATGGTGGCTCCGAGATCGAGCACAACGCTTTCGCCGCTTGCCGTCGGCCACAGAGCAGCAAGCGCGGGACGCTCGACATTGGGCATGGTCTTGAGAATGACTTTGGCCATCGCCATGAGCGCGCCGGTGTTGCCTGCCGACAGCGCCACCTGTGCACGGCCCGACTTCACAGCATCAATGGCAAGCCACATGCTGCTGGTCTTACGACCACGGCGCAAAGCCTGGCTCGGCAATTCCTCCATCGAGATTGCGACATCTGTGTGCACGATTTCGCTGATGGCAGCGACGCGCGGAAATTTATCGAGAACGGGCCGCATAGCCGCTTCATCACCGAAGATGACAAAGCGCACACCGGGATGGCGCAGAGCCGCTATATCGGCACCGCCAATTGTGGTTTCGGGACCGTGATCGCCACCCATACCATCAATGGCGATGGTGAGCCCGCCCGTGCCTGTACCGCTAATCGTCACCCCAACCTCACTGATGCATTCTATGCCGCCAAGGGCATAGCCCAAGGCCGCCCCATTCGCCACGAAGATAACGAGTTGCGCGCATGTGACAACTCAAACGTCGCGCCCTAACCACTTGCAGAATCAATCTTTTCTCTTGAGTTTTTCAAGGGCAGCAAAGGGATTTGGCTTGATTTCCGTCACTTCCGCAGAGGTGATTTCCGCCGGCTTGAAGACCGCTCCGGGCTTTTTCGGATAGGGGTCAATGGCGATGGCCAGTTGTTCCGACATAGCTTCCCCAAGGTCAATGACGCCATTTTCGATGGCTTCGGGGGGATCTTCGTTCTGCACATCGACGATAATTTCTTTGTCCGATGCCTTGGCTGCGTCGCGTTCAATCATCTCGAGAGGCAGAAAATTCAGGGTGAATGACGATTTGACGTGCGCGTCAATGGGCTCCAGCGTGGCGATGCAAGCCTGAACCACATCGGCCTCCAACGTGCCTTCGACGACAAGGCCGTGACGACGCCAGGGTTTGACGTTGGCCGTACCCTTGAACTTGTCGAGCGCAATGAGGTTGAAACGTGTCGCCAGAGCCGCACGCTCCCCCTCCCCGACTTCAAAACGCACAACCTTGCCATTGGGCGGCACATCGGTAACGGCCAGAAGTTTGCTGAATTCCGGTGTGACATTGGTGGGCGGAACAGCACTCATTGCGACATGTCCTTGTCATTGAATTCGATTGAGGGAAGCGCGCCCTCGAGCATGGATGCGGTGGAAACCGCCGTCAGAGCCGCATCAAACCGGCGGACATAGGCGGACATGAGCGCGAGCACGGCACCATCCGGCACGGCCCCGGCATAGACATTGCGCGTCAGAGCCGTCTGCAACGCGTCACTTTCGGGCGAATCAAGACCCTCGTCATAGGCCCCTATGCGACCATAAAAGGCAGAGGCCATGCCTTTAATCTCTTTGCCGACCTTGAGGTCGCTGATGCCGATTTCGCGAAGCGTCTGGTCCATATCGTCAAACAGGATGTCGAAAACCTTCTGGCCAAGCTCTTTTGACGCTTCAGCCTCGGTTTCCGCCACTTTACGTAAGCGCCGGAGCACCAGAAAGGCATGCAGCGCCAGCATTTCGAACCGGCCTTCCAGCGTGTCGGGCACGCCGCCGTCCAGATAAAGGGCGGGCTTGCGGGCTTGCGAGACCAACGCGGCATAGATAGCGTAAGCTTCCTGCTCACGATCCGTCCGGCCAAAAATTCTCTTCCACATCATGCCGTTAACTCCGTCCAGCCAAATTGCCCCCAGCCCCTGCTCAGGCTCGTTATTGCACATCGGCTTTCAAGAACAAGAAGCAGATTGAATTTAGCGACCGACAAGGGTAGGTCAACGTCAGAACATTCAGGGTCTCGGGAGGGTCCGCCAGTATGACTTCCAATCGCTTACCGCGTCGCAGCCGTGTTGTGGCTGCTATTGCCATACTCGCCATGTCCACTTCCGCGCTGAGCGGCTGTATGCCGCTCGTGGCCCCCGTGACGTCAAACCGCGGCTATATCGTCAACGAAACCGACCTGAAGAAGATCAAACCCCAGGTCTCGACCCTTGAGGATGTCGGCCGTTACATGGGCTCGCCCTCGACCATATCGTCTGACGACGGTGTCGCCTGGTACTACATCACCAGCAAATTCGAATCTTATCTCTATCACCCGCCGGAAGAAGTCGAACGCACAGTCATCGCGGTGTATTTCGACAAGACCAATATCGTGCAGGAAGTTCTCTATTACGGGTTGCAGGACGGTGAAATCGTCGACCTGGAGACGCGCAAGACCCCGACCCGCGGCAAGGAACTCACCGTGCTCGGTCAGTTGTTCGGCAATCTGGGTCGCTTCAACAACCAGAACTCAACTTCAAATTCAAAGCCGAAACCCGGCGGTCGCTGAACGCGGCGAACAAAAAATCCCAAACGAAAGGGCCCCGCAAATTTGCGGGGCCCTTTTTTAGTTTGCAGCTTGCCTCAGGCGGAGTGCGCGAGCACGGCGAGAAGCAGAAGCGCCACGATGTTCGTGATCTTGATCATCGGGTTCACCGCCGGACCGGCTGTGTCCTTGTAGGGATCGCCGACAGTGTCGCCGGTGATAGCGGCCTTGTGGGCCTCTGAACCCTTGCCGCCATGATTGCCGTCTTCGATGTACTTCTTGGCATTATCCCAAGCACCGCCACCCGCTGTCATCGACAGGGCCACAAAGAGGCCTGTGATGATGACGCCGAGGAGCATGGCACCCACCGCCGAGAAGGCTTCAGACTTGCCAGCGATGTTCAGGATGATGAAGTAGAGAACGATCGGCGACAGCACAGGCAGCATCGAGGGAATGATCATTTCCTTGATCGCTGCTTTGGTGAGCATGTCCACCGCACGGGCGTAATCAGGCTTCGACGTACCGGCCATGATGCCCGGATCCGCCTTGAACTGACGACGCACTTCGACCACAACGGCACCCGCCGCGCGGCCCACCGCTGTCATGCCCATCGCCCCGAAGAGATAGGGCAGCAGACCGCCGAGGAACAGACCGATCACGACGTAAGGATTGGACAGCGAGAAATCCGCCACCACGCCTGCGAAGTAAGGGTAGGTTTCCGGCGACGCGGCAAAGAAGGTCAGGTCCTGCGTATAGGCAGCAAACAGAACCAGCGCGCCGAGACCAGCCGAACCAATGGCATAGCCTTTGGTGACGGCTTTTGTCGTGTTACCGACAGCATCGAGCGCGTCGGTGGTCTTGCGCACATCGGCGGGAAGATCCGCCATTTCAGCAATGCCGCCCGCATTGTCCGTGACCGGACCAAAAGCGTCGAGCGCCACAACCATGCCTGCAAGAGCCAGCATCGTTGACACCGCAATGGCAATGCCGAAGAGGCCTGCGAGGCTGTAGGTGGTGAGAATGCCGACCACGATGATGATCGCCGGCAGAGCCGTTGATTCCATCGAAATCGCCAGACCCTGAATAACGTTGGTGCCGTGGCCCGTAACCGAGGCGGCAGCAATGCTCTTCACAGGACGATAATTGACGCCCGTATAATATTCCGTCACCCAGATGATGAGACCCGTGATGACCAGACCGGCGACGCCGCACATGTAGAGATCCCAGCCCGTGAAGGACTTGTCACCCACTGTGAAGGACGAGGCAAAGCCCACGACATGATCGGTCACGAAATAAAGCGCGATCAGCGACAATACAGCCGAAGCCACAAAGCCTTTGTAGAGCGCGTTCATCACGTTGTTGCTTTTGCCCAGACGGACAAAGAACACGCCGATGATCGAGGTGATGATGCACGCACCGCCAATGGCCAGCGGATAGGTCATCATGTTCATCACAGCGTCGCCCACGAAGAAGATCGAGGCGAGAACCATGGTGGCGACGAGTGTCACCGCATAGGTTTCGAACAAGTCAGCCGCCATGCCAGCGCAGTCGCCGACATTGTCGCCGACGTTATCGGCAATGGTGGCCGGGTTGCGCGGATCATCTTCCGGAATACCGGCTTCAACCTTGCCGACGAGATCGCCGCCGACATCCGCACCTTTGGTGAAGATACCGCCGCCGAGACGGGCGAAGATCGAGATAAGAGACGCGCCGAAGCCGAGCGCCACGAGGGCGTCGATGACTTCACGCGAATTGGCCGCATAACCCATTTCGTAAACCAGCACACCGAAATAAACGGTGACCGAAAGAAGGGCCAGACCGGCAACGAGCATGCCCGTGACCGTGCCCGCGCGGAAGGCGATGGCAAGACCAGCAGCGAGGCTGATGCTGGAAGCCTGCGTGGTGCGCACGTTGGCCCGGACCGACACCAGCATGCCGATGTAACCAGCAAGACCCGACAACGTCGCGCCGACGAGGAAGCCGACGCCGACCTTAAGACCGAGCAAATAAGAAATGAGAGCGAAAATGACGATGCCAACGAGGCCAATCGTCGTGTACTGCCTGTTGAGATAGGCGCCGGCACCCTCCTGAATAGCCGCCGCAATCTCCTGCATACGGGCATTGCCCGCATCCGCTGCCAGAACTGAACGTCCTGCCAATATCCCGTAGAGTAGTGCCAGACCACCGCAACCGATGATCGCCCACAATGTGGTGCTCATAGTTATGTCCTTGCTTTTCTTACGGAAGCCGAAACCGCAACCGGACAAATCCGGTGACAGCTCCTCCCCCTCCCTGATCGAACTACAATTGGCCGAAACGATGCCAAATGCCGACAGGGAAAGCAACCGGACGCAGACCCACTGATTTGCGAAATGACGGAACGGGATGAGGCTAGAAGTGCCGAAAACCCTTTTGCGCAAGGGTCAAAGCCTTGCCGTTTACGTCAACGGCAGAGATTCCGAGCGATGCATCGGTGAGTTTTCCAATGCGCGTAACGCTGAGATTTGACGCTTTGGCGAGAGAATCAACCTCGCCGGCCGCATCCGGCGGCGCAGCAAAAACGATCTCGTAATCATCACCGCCGGTAAGAATGGTTTCGATAAGTGCAGGAGTACGCGCAAGACAAGCCGCCGCCGCATCGGATAAGGGCACCGACGCTGCGTCAATACGGGCACCGACATCCGACTGCGCACAAAGGTGTGCAAGATCAGCCATCAGACCATCAGAAACGTCGAGCGCGGCATGGGCCACACCGACAAGACGCGGACCAAAACCCACACGCGGCGAAGGGACACGATAGCGCGCGACGAGAGCGGCCAGATCCTGCACCGGAGCATCTAACTCGCCCTGTGCCGCTTTGAGCCCCAGCGCCCCGTCGCCGATGGTGCCGGTGACATAAATATTGTCGCCCGCCTGCCCGCCCGACCGACGGATCATGCAACCCGACGCAATTTCGCCGATGGCGGTGAGAGAAAAAGACAAGGGGCCAGGCGTCGAGACCGTATCGCCGCCCCAAAGCGAGAGACCGAATTCAGACTGATCTTCGCCAAGGCCACGGGCAAAAGCGGCGATCCACTCAACAGGCGTTTCGCGGGTCCATGCAGTGGTGAGCAAATAGCCACGCTGGCGTGCGCCCTTGGCGGCCAAATCGGACAGGCTCACGCGGAGAAGCTTGCGAGCAACGTCAGCGGGCGGATCAGAGGGGAGAAAATGCACACCCTCGACAATGGCATCGACCGTGAGGACAAGCTCGCAACCGGCAGAAGGTGCGAAGGTCGCGGCATCGTCACCGAGGCCATAAGCGCCGGGCGCATCAGCGGCGAGCGGCGCAAAATATTCCGCAATCAGATCAAATTCACTTGGACGCGGGGTCATGGCCGCACCCGCCGGTCAGGCCTTGCGAACCGTTGCGCCGAGACGGTCGAGCACCGCATTGACGACGCCTGGTTCGTCACCTTCGAAAAAGGCATTGGCTACATCAACGTATTCGTTGATGACAACTTTGACCGGAATATCCTTGCAGCGGCGCAATTCATAAACACCGGCGCGGAGCACAGCGCGCATGGTTGCGTCGATGCGGGCGAGCGTCCAGCCTTTGGCCAAAGCGCCATTGATTGTCACGTCGATGTCGCGCTGTTCGCGCACCACACCACGGATCACTTCTTCAAAATGCGCTTCATCGGCTTCGGGGAAAGTCTCGCCTTCAATTTCCTGACCAAAACGATGGTTCACAAACTCCACGACGATATCGTCAAGCTCGGTGCCGACCATGTCCATCTGGTAGAGCGCCTGCACCGCGCCAATACGCGCTGCCGAACGGGCACTGATTTTGGTCGATCCGACGTCGGGAGTGGCGGGGGCCGAGGACATAAAGCGTTCTACTTTCAAATACCGGAGATGACTTACGCGCCGAGCAGGCGGCGCAGGTCAATCATATCGAGGCAGGCATCGGCCGCGCCGCCGCCCTTGTTCTTCTGGTCAACCTTGGCACGAGCCCATGCCTGATCGCCGTTTTCAACTGTCTGGATGCCGTTGCCAAGCGCCAACGACCGGCTGACCACGAGATCCATGAGGGCGCGCGCGGATTCATTCGACACTATATCATAATGTGTCGTCTCGCCGCGAATGACGCAGCCGAGCGTCACAAACCCATCGAACTTCTTGATCTGACCGCCATGCGCCATGGCATCAAGCGCAAACTTAACAGCAGCGGGAATTTCGAGAACTCCGGGCACCGCGATACGCGTGTAGGTCGCACCACGCGCCTCGATAGCTGCAATCGCGCCACGCGCCAGCTCGTCAGCGAGTTCGTCATAGAACCGAGCCTCGACGATGAGGATATGAGCCTGAGTGGTTGTCACGCGATCTTCTCCTTGGATTTCACTGTCGTAGATTTGACGACGCCGGCAGCCGTGATCGGGCGCTGACCGGCAACCGAGAGGCCATAGCCCTCGAGACCGACAATACTACGATCCGTGTCGGACAGAAGGATCATCTCATGTACACCGAGGTCGAGCAGTATCTGCGCGCCGACACCATACTCACGCAGGCGGCGCGGCATGCCCTGATCGCCCGCCTCGCCTTTGCGCAGCAGCAAATCCGACACGATGGTCGCCTGCGTATCACGGATGACGACGACAACGCCGCGGCCTTCCTCGGAAATGATCCGCATGGATTCTTTGAGCATATCGGCGCGTGTACCGTGCGCACCCAACAGATCGTCAAATACGTTGGTCGCGTGCATACGCACCAGCACCGGTTCCGGCGTCGAGATATCGCCCTTCACCAACGCAATATGCTCGGCATATTCGACCGTGTTCAGATAGACCATCATCTTGAATTCGCCGCCGTAATTGCTCTCAAGCTCGGTCTCGATGGCGCGATGGATGAAGTGATCGTAACGACGGCGATAAGCGATGAGATCGGCGATGGTGCCAATCTTGAGCCCGTGAAGCTGGGCGAACTGCACGAGGTCCGGCAGACGCGCCATGGTGCCGTCGTCATTCATAATTTCGCAGATGACGCCAGCAGGATAAAGGCCGGCGAGACGCGAAATATCGACAGCGGCTTCCGTGTGACCGGCGCGTACGAGCACGCCGCCGTCCTTGGCGACGAGCGGAAAAACATGACCCGGCGAGACGATATCGGGCTGGCCTTTGGTCGGATCGATGGCGACGGACACTGTGTGGGCACGGTCATGCGCCGAGATGCCGGTCGAGATACCTTCGCGCGCTTCGATGGAGACGGTGAAAGCCGTCTGGTTACGCGACTGGTTGTTCGAGGACATGAACTCCAGATTGAGCTGCTTGGCCCGGTCGCCGGTGAGCGTCAGGCAAACAAGACCGCGACCATATTTGGCCATGAAATTGACGGCCTCAGGTGTGCACATCTGGGCCGGAATGACGAGGTCGCCCTCGTTTTCACGATCTTCCGCGTCAACGAGAATGAACATCTTGCCATTGCGGGCGTCTTCGATGATTTCCTCGATGGAGGAGATATATTCCTTGTACACGATGTCTATTCCTTCTTAGCCAGCCGCGCGACATAACGCGCCAGCATGTCGATTTCAAGATTAATGCGCTGTCCGACCCGCGCCTGACCCCATGTGGTCACGGTTTGCGTGTGCGGAATGATGTTGACGCCGAAGCGTGTGCGGGTCGAATTCGCCCCTGAAGGCAGGTCTTTGACCTCGTTTACGGTGAGCGAGGTGCCATCGAGCGTCACGGAACCCTTGGCCGCGATGAATTGTCCCAGACCATCAGGGGCCTCGAAGACGAAGCGTTTGCTGTCGCCATCGGCACGGATCGAGATGATCTCACCGACACCATCGACATGGCCGCTGACAATGTGGCCACCAAGCTCGTCACCAGCCTTAAGGGCGCGTTCGAGGTTGATCGGCGTGCCCTCGCCCCATGAGCCCAAGACAGTGCAGTCCAGCGTCTCAGCCGAAGCGTCGACCGCGAACCAGTTGCCATCCGCATCGCTACCCTTCTCGACAACGGTGAGGCAGCAGCCTGAACAGGCAATCGACGCGCCGAGCAACATGCTGTCGGGCTCATAGACTGTGCCGATCACGAAACGCGTGTCGCCGCGCTTTTCGATAGCGCGCACCCTTCCGACATCGCTGACGATCCCTGTAAACATACTAACTCCGCATCACATAACTGGACAAAGTGTCGGACCCGAGCGCGAGCTGATGGGTCAGTGACAATTTGGGGGCATCGTCCACGCGTTCAATGCCGAGCGCAGCAATGGCAGGATATCCATCGCCCCCGATGATCGAGGAGGAGCGGAACCACTCGACGCGATCTACAAGCTGCGCCCGTACCAGCGACGACGCGAGCCGCGCGCCGCCTTCAACCAGCAAACGCGTGATGCCACGCTGCGCGAGAATGCGCATGGCGGCTTTCATATCCATGAGACCGGTTTCGGCGACGACGGGCACATCGATCAATTCAGCACCACAGTCGATGAAGGCGGCACGGCGGCCGGCCTCTGCCCCCGGAAAGGTCAACACCCAGACCGGCCCCTTGCGGGCGTCACGCACGAGCTTTGAAGTGAGCGGCAAACGCAAGCGACCATCAGCGATGATGCGCACGGGTGAACGCGCCTCAAGACCCGGCAGACGGCAAGTCAAAGTCGGATCGTCCACAATGGCCGTCGCGCTGCCGATCATGATCGCGTCATGCGTGGCACGCAGCAGATGGCCACGCTCACGCGCGCCGCTGCCGGTGATCCATTTACTATGACCGGACTTGCTCGCCGTTCGTCCGTCAACGGAACTTGCGATCTTGAGCGTCACCAGCGGACGCTCCTCGTTGACCTTAAGAAAGAAACCCTGATTGAGATAGAGCGCACGCGCCATGCCGACGCCCTCGACAACTTCAATGCCCGCTTTTTCCAGCATTGCAAAACCACGACCGGCAACACGCGGGTCAGGGTCCGACACGGCGGCGACAACGCGGATCACACTGGCAGCGATGAGTGCCTCGGCACAGGGGCCTGTCTTGCCATGATGGGCGCAGGGTTCGAGCGTCACATAAGCTGTTGCGCCGCGCGCCTTGTCGCCTGCATGTGCGAGCGCCATTGTTTCGGCATGGGGACGACCACCGGCCTGCGTATGCCCGCGCCCGACCACGACACCGTCATGCACGATGACGCAACCGACCGCCGGATTGGGCGCAACCTGCCCCAACCCGCGCTCGGCAAGCGTCAGTGCCATCGTCATGAAATCTGTGTCGGTCGCTAGGGCCATCGGCTCCCCGAAAAAAACAGATCAGGGCGTCCGAATATCAGTGCCAGGCGAAAGAGTGGTCAGTCGTCGTCTGTTCCATCTCCGCCCGGGCCGCTGAGTTCGCCCAGGAAATCCTCAAAGTCTTTTGCCTCGTGGAAGTTCTTGTAGACCGACGCGTAACGCACATAGGCGACAGCATCGATGGAACTCAGACCCTCCATCACGAGCTTCCCGACAACATTGGACGGGATCTCATTCTCGCCCATGCTCTCGAGACGGCGCACGATGCCGCTCACCATACGCTCTACCCGCTCTTGCTCAACTGGGCGTTTGCGCATCGCGATTTGCACGGAACGCATGAGTTTATCGCGCTCGAAGGGCACGCGGCGGCCATTTGTCTTGATAATTGTCAGCTCGCGCAGCTGTACCCGCTCAAATGTCGTGAAACGACCACCGCAGGCAGTGCAGAACCGTCGCCGCCTGATCGAGGTGTTGTCCTCGGTCGGGCGTGAATCCTTCACTTGCGTGTCTTCATTGCCGCAATACGGACAACGCATATCTCTGGCCCCCAGCCTGTCTCGTTTTTAGCGTGTGACGCGAAGACTTACTTCACGCCGCCATAGATCGGAAAACGTCCGCACAGTTCGATAACACGTCCGCGCACCGACGCTTCAACCGCCGCATTGCCACTCTCGCCGTTTTCGGCAAGGCCTGACAAGACTTCATTGATGAGTTTGCCCACAAGCTGAAATTCAGCAACGCCAAATCCGCGGCTGGTGGCAGCCGGTGTACCCAAACGCACGCCCGATGTGATTGTCGGCTTTTCAGGATCGAACGGGATGCCGTTCTTGTTGCAAGTGATGTTAGCGCGTTCCAGCGCCGCTTCCGCAACTTTGCCGTTGAGTTTTTTGGGACGCAGATCGACCAGCATCAGATGCGTGTCTGTCCCACCCGACACAATGGCGAGACCGGCTTCTGCAAGCGTCGCGGCAAGCGCACGCGCATTGTCCACAACAGATTGAGCGTATTGTTTGAACTCGGGACGCAGCGCTTCGCCGAAGGCAACAGCCTTGCCAGCGATGACATGCATCAGCGGGCCGCCCTGAATGCCGGGGAAGATCGCGGAGTTGATTTTCTTACCCAGATCCTCGTTGTTCGACAGGATCATGCCGCCACGCGGGCCGCGCAATGTTTTGTGCGTTGTTGTCGTCACAACATCGGCATAAGGCAGCGGGCTCGGGTGCACACCACCGGCCACAAGCCCTGCAAAATGGGCCATATCAACCATCAGATAAGCACCGACGCTGTCGGCGATTTCGCGGAAGGCTTTGAAATCAATAACGCGCGGATAGGCAGAGCCACCGGCGATGATAAGCTTGGGCTTGTGCTCTTTGGCAAGGCCCGCGACTTCATCAAGATCAATCTGATGATCCTGTGCGCGCACGCCATATTGCACAGCGTTGAACCATTTGCCGGACTGATTGGGAGCGGCACCATGTGTCAGATGACCACCGGCGGCGAGGCTCATACCGAGAATAGTATCACCCGGTTTGATGAGCGACATCATCGCGCCCTGATTAGCCTGTGATCCGGAATTGGGCTGCACGTTGACATAGGCGCAGTCGAATAATTTCTTGGCACGCGAGATGGCCAACTCTTCGGCAATATCGACGAACTCGCAGCCGCCGTAATAACGCTTACCCGGATAGCCTTCGGCATATTTGTTGGTCATCACCGAGCCCTGCGCTTCCATAACGGCGCGCGAGACGATGTTTTCCGAGGCGATCAGTTCGATCTGAGTCTGCTGACGATGAAGTTCCTTGTCGATGGCAGCCTGAATTTCAGGATCGGCTTTTGCCAGATCATCACTGAAAAAACCGGGGGCTACAGCCCGACCCGCGACCGCATTGCTTGACGACATTCGATGAACCTTCATTCGACGGAAATTGCCAGCCCGACCCCAAACAACGCTTCGGTGCGGGTGTCCGGCCACAGCGAAAACCGGGATCCAACCGACCCGCTCCGCTGCTGGCGTCATACCACATATCGCGGCCCGGGGCCAAGCTGCCACAAGCAAACCGAGGGTGAAAAGCCACCTCCAAAACGAACACAGTTCAAGTGCAATGCTTACTAATATTTAACAGCATTGCTTATCAATATTTGAGAATATGTCTCATCTGAATGCCGGAATTCCACATTTTATGTGAATTGGAGGCGTAACTGGACACAGGTATATTTACAATAACGAGTAGCAATGAAAGAAAATTCTCAATTTCAAGCTTTTGATGTGGGTGAATGCCTTGTTTCACCCATCAAGTTACATTTACCCAAGAATAATTCCGTCAAACAACTTGAACAGAATCTTGGGCCGCCACTAAAATAGTGAACGATGCAAATTCAGCCACGTAAGAAGGCTAGTTGCCGAAAAGGTTTGAAGAGGATTTCTCTACGCGATGAGTGACCAAGACACCAAGCCGGGCATTGAACCCTCGCACCTTCTCAAACTGGCCGGCCAGATCGTTTCTGCCTATGTGAGTAACAATGAAGTACCGACCGGTGAATTACCGGCTTTCATCCGCACGATACATGACGCGCTGAGTGACCTGGAAAATGGCACAGACGCCGGCAACCGCGATCTCGTTCCCGTCGTACCTATCAAAAAATCCGTGACGCCCGACTTCATCATCTGTCTGGAAGACGGCAAAAAACTCAAAATGCTAAAACGCTATCTGCGCTCGCAATATGGGATGTCTCCGGAAGACTATCGCGCGCGCTGGGGCCTGCCCTCCGATTACCCGATGGTCGCGCCCAATTACGCATCGCAGCGTTCGCGGCTCGCCAAGCAGATCGGCCTCGGCAAGGCGGCCGGAAGCGATGGTGCCCGTACACGCCGCAAGAAATAACCGGACATAGCGTTTAGTCTTATCGTCAGACGATGATGCCGCCGCCAGAATTGCTGCTGCCCTTCGGCGGCACATCAGGCGTGTCGGCAGCGTATCCCTCGCGCACCAAACGCAGACGCAGCTTTGCCAGCGCAATGCGCTGCAGCTCACGTTGCGAAGCAGGACCGACAGGGCCGGTCACTGACACTTCCACACCCGTCAGAACATCAACGGCAGCTACTTTGACGCTGCCGCCGATCGGCGTGAATTCAAAAATGATTTCGCGTTGGCCGCCGGTTTTTCCCGACGGCGCTGAGGGATATCCGTTTCCGCTCTCAGGCGGCACGGGCGATGTTCCGTCGCGTCCAGACCTGATCCAACGCCTTGACCAGATCGCGCATCATATCGTCAGTGTGCACAGGGCAAGGCGTGAAACGCAGACGCTCGGTGCCGCGCGGCACTGTGGGATAATTGATTGGCTGGACATAGATGCCGTGGTCGGAGAGGAGGTCATCGCTGACCTGTTTGCAGATCACCGGATCGCCGACAAAAACCGGCACGATATGACTTTCGCACATCATCACGGGCAGGCCCGCATCAGCCATCATGCTGCGCAACGTACGGGCGCGCTCCTGATGCACATCGCGCTCAACATTGCTCGTCTTCAGATGCCGGATCGACGCCAACACACCGGCAACAAGCACCGGCGCAAGCGAGGTCGAGAAGATGAAGCCCGGCGCATAGGAGCGCAGCACGTCGATGAGCACGGATGAACCTGCGATATAGCCGCCCATGACGCCAAACCCCTTGGCCAGCGTGCCCTCGATGATATCGACCTTGTCGAGCACACCGTCACGCTCGGCGATGCCGCCGCCGCGCGGGCCGTAGAGGCCAACGGCATGCACTTCGTCGAGATAAGTCATGGCGCCATATTTTTTTGCAAGGTCGCAAATGGCTCCGATAGGCGCAATGTCGCCGTCCATCGAATAAACAGATTCGAACGCGACAATTTTGGGTTGGGCCGGATCAAGCTGCTTCAGCAGAATTTCGAGATGACCGAGATCATTGTGACGCCACAAGCGCTTTGGCCCGCCACCGCGCTTGATGCCTTCGATCATCGAGGCATGGTTCATCTCGTCGGAAATGATGACGCAATCATTGAAAACGCGTGCAAGCGTTGAAAGCGTCGCGTCATTGGCCGCATAGCCCGACGTGAACAACAGCGAGGCTTCCTTCTGGTGAAGGTCCGCGAGTTCTTCTTCAAGCTCGACGTGATAACGCGTGGTGCCGGAAATATTGCGGGTGCCGCCGGACCCTGCGCCGACCTCATCTATGACGCGGTGCATGGCGTCAATGACGGCCGGATGCTGACCCATACCGAGATAATCGTTGGAGCACCAGACGATGATTTCACGCGGGCCTTGCGGCGTGTGGAAAGTGGCGCGAGGGAAATCACCGCGATGACGTTTGATATCGGCAAAAACGCGGTATCGACCTTCTTCCTTCACAGAAGCGAGCGCATCGTCGAGCTTTGCCTGATAATCCATAGCCACAATCCTGTACTTGTCCGGACTACAGCTTAGCCGCTACAGCCCCTTGCCTCGCGTTCCGCCGAAGCGGATTGCCGTTAACTTAACAAGCCTGACCAGACTGACCATAAGCTAATTGTCGCACAAATTCACGGCCTTAGCTGGTTATTTAAGACGCCCAAAGGCCTCTTTCCAGTAGAACCGCCTTCAAAACAGCCGGATGATCGGTCATCAAACCGTCCACACCGAGGTCTGCCAGACGGTTCATTTCTGCCGGATCGTCGATGGTCCAGACATGGACCTGCAGACCCATCTCATGTGCACGATCAAGCAGCGCGCGGTCCACCAGACGGATTCCATATTGCTCCAGCGGAATTTGCGCGCAGCCACCTTCAAAGCCCCCCCACAAAAAAGCGAGCGGACCGGACCAACTGGAAAACCGCAACCGTGATGTATCGCCTGGCCCGAGACCCGTGCAAAGACGCGGCCCTAACGCCTCACGCGCGGCCACTGCGCGCGCACCGGAGAAAGACGTGACGCAGACTCGCTCCACCGCCCCGCAATCGCGCAACACGCGGATAAGCGGCACCACGGCATTGTCGCGCTTGGGGTCAATGTTGACGCGCAAATCCGGCCACGCATGCAGCAGTTCTTCAAGGCGCGGAATTGGCTCAATGCCATCGACGCGGGCACGCGACACATCCGCAAAATCCATCTCGGCAATGACGCCGACCTGATCAGTGACGCGGTCAAGCTGGTCATCATGGAAAGCCAGCAACACCCCGTCACGCGTTGCATGAACGTCTGTTTCGACATAGCGATAGCCGAGATCTACCGCGCCCTGAAAAGCGGGCATGGTATTTTCCGGCCAATTGCCTGCACCGCCGCGATGGGCGAAAGCGAGTATGCCGTCATGTTCAAGATACGAGAATTTGGCGACGCGCGATGACATAGTGATCCCCCTTTTCATCCGGTTTTTCAGCCGGACGAATCTCCCTCGCGCGAAGCCTAGTCTAATTCAGCGCTGAAGGTGCGGAGATCCTAGCGTCGCGCTTATAAACATCGTCACGGAAATTGACGACGCCGTCCTCGCCGACCCATGCCGTCAGATACATCAGATAGATCGGCACCTTCTGGGTCAGGGTCACGTCCATGTGTTCACCGCCGTTGATCGTCTGGTCGATACGGCTACGGTCCCAGCCGCCGTTGTCCTCAAGAAGCCAGGCGATCAGGTCGCGCACATCTTCGACACGCACACAGCCGGAACTAAAATTGCGCGCGTTACGACCGAACAGGCTTTTGACCGGTGTATCATGCAAATAGATCGCCTGATTATTCGGGAAGTTGATTTTGACCGTCCCGAGTGAATTGAGGCGGCTCGGGTCCTGACGCAAACGATACTGGCTGGTCACACTCGGATCCGACCAATTGATCGTCGCAGGATCGACCTCGGTTGACGTATTCGCCCAGCCTTTGAACACGCGGATGCCCATACGGCTCAGGAATTTCGGATTGGCTTTGATCTTGGGCAACAGGTCTTTGGTCGCAATCGACAGCGGCACATTCCAATAAGGATTGAGTGCGATAAAATTGACCTTGCTCGTAAGCTCCGGTGTCTGGCGATCTTCCTTGCCGACGATCACACGCTTACGCATCGCGACTTCGCCGTTCTCGACCGCTTCGACTTCCTGACCGGCAATGTTGACGAAGACATAGCGCTTGCCGAGAGTCGGTGCGACATCGCTGAGGCGTTTGAGATTGACCTCGAGCAGACGGATACGTTCGGCGACCGGCACGTTGAGTGCATTGATTGTGCCGCGCCCCACCACACCATCGGGGAAGAGGCCATGACGCGCCTGAAACCGACGCAGACCTTCGAAGACACTTTCGTCAAAGGCCTGTTGATCGCCTTCCGATGCGGACATGTCACCGGTCGTGAGCAACCGCTTGCGCAACGCGGCGACGCGCGGATCGCGCATCCCCTTGCGCAATTGCTCACCCTGAGGAACCGGCTGCCAACCACCCCAGCCTTCGATCTGCCGATACATGGAAATGGCGCGCACAACGGGCCAGAAACCGGCATCGCCAAGCGTCGGCACAGTGGACTTGAGCGCCGGATCGGTTGTGACTTGCGTTTGCGAATTAGGTGCCCAAGGATCAGTCCACTGGGATTCAACGGGATCGTAGCTGGACGAGGCCAAAGCAACCGAAGGCGCAGCAAATGCGAACAGGCCGCTGACAAGCAGCAGCCTCCGCATCATTGATGCACTCAGGTGCAAGATTGGGTGTCCGAGTATCACAGGCCCCTCATTTCGTTCCGGCCGATTTTAACCATATTTCGGCGGTGGCGTCCGTTTTCGGCACAAAAGCATCCGTCCGGCCAATTTCAATCAGACGGTCTGCAAGATTTGTGCGGGAAAAACGCCTAAAAAATCAGAGACGATAGCGGATTTGGTCGGTCCAAAAACGCTCAAGCTTGTGCAGTGTCGAGTTGATCTGCAGCAGCTCGTCATTGCTGATGTCACCCACTTCGGCGACCGAGCGGCAATGCTTGTTGTAAAGATCGTCAATCGACTTGCAGATGGCGCGACCCTTGTCCGTCAAACGAACACGGACTGAACGACGGTCGAGGCGCGAACGCTGGTGGCTGATGTAATCAGCCTCGACAAGCTTCTTGAGATTGTAGGACACGTTGGAGCCGAGATAATGACCGCGTGTGCGCAATTCGCCGGCTGTCATTTCGGCGTCGCCGATGTTGAACAGAAGCAACGCCTGAACGCTGTTGATCTCCGAGCAGCCGACGCGGTCGAGTTCGTCTTTGATCACGTCGAGAAGACGGCGATGCAGACGTTCGACATATGTCAGGGCTTCCAGATATGCAGGCTTTGACGCCGCAGATTCTGAATTCGCTACAACCACATTCGCTTGTGAATTTGCAATGCCCATAAAAAATGCCCTTCTGACGCAACTTCTGACACATGGTGCCGGTCCGGCTCCTGCCTGAAGCACACATTATCCGTCATCCCCCTAACGACAGGTTTAAACGCGCACCACCTGCGGTTGACTCCGGCGTGTTACCCACAACGGAGTGCGACATGTTGGCAATGAAAAATGCTGTATGAATTCACGTTGCCGCAAATTTGTTTCAGAATTGAACAAACTAGTGGCAGATCGTTGCCATTACTTGGCGATTCATATTTGCTTAGCCATACGCAAAGTTTTTCGTGATGGCGGACATTAGTGTCAGATTTCGCCTTTGATCATCTTGATGATGCCGGAAAAATCCAAACCATCGTGACCGGAAGCTTCCATCAGCGCATAAAGCTGCGCCGCCTGTGCGCCCAAAGGTGTCGGCGCGCGCGCGGCTTTGGACGCATCCTGCGCGAGACGCAAATCCTTGAGCATCATGGCCGCTGAAAAGCCCGGTTGGTAATCACGGTTCGCAGGCGACGTCGCCACAGGACCGGGCACAGGGCAATAAGATGTCATGGACCAGCACTGGCCGGATGCGGTTGATGAAATATCAAACAGGGTCTGCGCGTCGAGACCGAGTTTCTCGCCGAGCACGAAAGCCTCCGACACGGCAATCATCGAGATGCCGAGGATCATGTTGTTGCAGACCTTGGCAACCTGGCCATTGCCCGCCCCGCCCGCATGAAAAATATTCTTGCCCATCTGCTCAAGCACCGGCTTGGCCATCGCGAAGGCGTCATCCGTACCGCCTACCATGAAAGTAAGCGTGCCCGCCTCCGCTCCACCGACGCCGCCCGAAACCGGCGCGTCGATCATGCCCATGCCTGCCGCCGATGCCGCCGCGATCACATCGCGCGCCGAGGGCACGTCAATAGTGGAACTATCAATAAAGAGCGTGCCCTTTTGGGCGACCGCGATAAGACCGCCATCGCCGAGATAAACAGAGCGCACATGCTCGCCGGCAGGGAGCATTGTCACCACGAATTCGACATCTCTGGCGGCATCCGGTGCAGTCGAAGCTTTCGTTGCGCCTGCCGCGACGAGCGTCGCCACGGCTTTCTCGCTCAGATCGAACACTTTGAGCACATGCCCGGCCTTGATAAGATTGCGTGCCATGGGGCCGCCCATGTTACCAAGTCCGATAAAGCCGATGGTCGCCATGCTTAGCTCCTGCTTCAAATTCACCTCCCCTCAAGGGGAGGTGAAGTTTCTAATTATTCAAACGACAGTTCTTCACTTCCCAACGAAGCAAAATACCCATCCACCTCTACCGCGCTCACATCTTCCAGCGTTGCGGGCTCCCACTTCGGCGACTGATCCTTGTCGATGATGATGGCCCGCACACCTTCGTAAAAATCATGGCCACGCATAAAGCGGTTAGTCAGTCGGAACTCAAGTCTCATTGCCTCCTCAAAAGACAATGACGCACCGGTGCGGATCTGGCGATAGGCGACCAACAGGCTCAGTGGCGACTTTGTGGCGAGAACGCCTGCGACTTTCGTCGCCCATTCGCTGGCATCGGCTTGGAGCGACCCGATAATCTCCGCGACGGAGCCGAGCGAAAAATGCTTGTCAATCTGCGCACGCTTGGTCCCCAGCGACGCTTCGCCCGCGTCACCGGACAGACCCTTGAGCGCCGCATCGAAACTGTCGCCTGCGGCAAGACGCGATTTGAGCGCGGCAAAATTCTCTGACGGCACGAACACATCGGCAATGCCGGCGTGGATCGCGTCCGCTGCCTTCAGCCGTTCGCCGGTGAGGCCGAGAAACATACCGATCTCACCCGGGCAACGCGGCAAAAAAAATGTGCCGCCGACATCAGGAAACAAGCCAATACCGGTTTCGGGCATGGCGAAAGTCAGGCGCTCGCTCGCCACACGATGCGAACCGTTGACCGAGATTCCGACGCCGCCGCCCATGTCGATGCCGCCCATCAGCGCGATATAGGGTTTTGGATAATTTTTGATATAGACGTTGAGGCGATATTCCTCGCGGTAAAAGTCGATGACATTGCGGTCACCGACCTTGCCCCAATCATGCAGCGCGCGAATGTCACCGCCCGCGCAAAAAGCCTTCTCGCCCACTGCTTCAATAATGACGAGTTTGACCGCATCATCGGCCGCCCAAGCTTTCAACTGCGGATGGATCGCGCGCACCATATTGAGCGTCAGCGCGTTAAGCGCCTTTGGACGGTTCAACGTGATGATGCCCGCAACACCGTCACGCGAAAACAGGACTTCGGCTTCGTCGCTCATATTCAACTCTTCAGCAATTCACGCGCGATGATGACGCGCATGATTTCATTGGTGCCTTCCAAAATCTGGTGCACGCGCAAATCGCGCACATGCCGCTCCAGCGGGAAGTCATTAAGATAACCGTAGCCACCGTGAATTTGCAGCGCCTGATTGGCAACCTCAAAGCTCACGTCCGTCGCAAAGCGCTTGGCCATGGCGGTGTGCATCGTCGCATCAGATGTCTTGGCATCCACTTTGGTGGCAGCCTGCATGAGCAGAAGGCGCGCGGCTTCAAGCTCGGTTGCCATATCGGCCAGCTTGAACTGTAAGGCCTGAAAGGAAGCGAGCGGTTTGCCGAATTGTTGACGCTCGGTGAGATAGGTCTTGGCGCGGGCAAGCGCCGCCTGCGCCGTGCCGAGCGCACAGGCACCGATGTTGAGACGACCGCCGTCGAGACCCATCATGGCGATCTTGAAGCCCTGCCCCTCTTCGCCGATGAGATTTTCAACAGGCACACGGCAATCATCAAAAATAACCTGCGCTGTCGGTTGGCTGTTCCAACCCATCTTTTTTTCCGGCGCACCAAAGGACAGCCCCGGCGTGCCCTTCTCGACGACCACACAAGAGACGCCGCCTGCGCCCTCGCCACCTGTGCGCACCATGCAGACATAAATATCTGATGTGCCGCTACCGGAGATGAACGCCTTCGAGCCGTTGATCACATAATGATCTCCATCGCGCACGGCTTTGGTGCGCAACGACGCCGCATCCGAACCGGCGCTCGGCTCGGTCAGGCAATAGCTGGCGATGAGTTCCATCGTTGTGAGCCGCGGCAGCCATTTGCGGCGCTGCGCCTCGCCCCCGAATGTGTCGATCATCCAGGACGCCATATTGTGAATCGAGAGAAAGGCGGCGGTCGATGTGCAGCCCGCTGAAAGGGCTTCAAACACCAAAGCCGCATCGAGCCGTGTCAGCGCCGAACCGCCGACATCCTCGCGCACATATATGCCGGCGAGGCCAAGGGCCGCCGCCTTGCGCAGGGTTTCAACCGGAAAGAAGGCGCGCCGATCCCAATCTGCGGCAAATGGCTCCAGTTCATCGGCGGCAAAAGCCCGCGCCATGTCCTGAAATGCCTGCTGCTCTTCGTTAAGCCCGAACCTCATGGAAGCCTCCCTCTGCGCCTAACTGCGCAGTTAACCCCTGATACTGGTCACTTTTTACGCTGTCAACGAAGGCAGATTTGCTACCTTCGCTTGACGTTGCGGCACGTTGCACTCCGCTCGCCCATTCGTTATGAGTCTGCGCCATGAAAACGAACCCGTCACCCATGTTTCCCGCCACCCGTTTGCGTCGCAACCGCAAGGCCGACTGGTCACGCCGCCTCGTCAGCGAAAACGCCCTATCAGTCAATGACCTGATCTGGCCGCTTTTCCTCATCGAAGGCAAAGGCAAACGCGAGGCAATCCCCTCGATGCCTGGCGTCGAACGCCTGAGCGTGGACGAGGCGCTGCGCGCCGCCGAAGAAGCCGCGACACTCGGCATTCCCGTCGTCGCTCTCTTCCCGCATACATCAAAAGATCGCCGCGATGCGACCGGCACACTGGCGCTCGATGCTAATAATCTGGTGGCGCAAGCGACGCGCGCTATCAAGGCTGAATTTCCGCAGGTCGGTATTCTCTGTGACGCCGCCCTCGACCCCTATACGAGCCACGGCCATGACGGCGTGATGGACGGCGAGCGTATTCTGAACGACGAAACCGTCGAACTGCTCGTGCAGCAATCGCTGATGCAGGTGGAAGCCGGTTGCGACATCATCGCGCCGTCCGACATGATGGACGGCCGCGTTGGCGCGATCCGCTCAGCACTCGAAAAGGCCGGACATACCGACACGCAGATCATGTCCTATGCGGCAAAATTCGCCTCTGCCTTCTACGGTCCCTTCCGCGATGCCATCGGCTCGACGGGTGTGCTCAAAGGCGACAAGCGCAGCTATCAGATGGACCCCGCCAACGGTGACGAAGCCATTCGCGAAGTCGCCCTCGACATTGCCGAAGGTGCCGACATGGTGATGGTGAAACCCGGCATGCCCTATCTTGATGTGCTGGCCCGCGTGAAACAGGAATTCGGTCTGCCGACATTCGCCTATCAGGTGTCCGGCGAATACGCGATGCTAGCCGGTGCCATTCAGAACGGCTGGCTCGACGGAGACCGCGTGATCCTTGAAACAATGATGAGCTTCAAACGCGCTGGTGCCGACGGCGTGTTGACCTATTTCGCGCCCGCCGCCGCGCGCCTCATCAAAGCACTTTAAAAAACCAGCCCGTCGCCGAGTCCGGCAAGACGCAGCGCCGCGAGCCCGTGCAGCGTCGCGAGCCCGCCCGCGTCCTCGACCAATTCAGCAACGAGCGTCACCTCTTCTTTACGTTGCGCCACGGCCTTGCGATCGGCCAGCGCCCCGAACATGAGCTGATAGCGCCCGGGAAAATCACCCGCAAAGGCGAGATAAGCACCACGAATGCGCTTGGCGCTGCTTGTCGACTCAAGGTCACCTATTAACATTTCAAAACCTTCAAGCGCGACCGCCCCGAGCAATTCATCAAGATTGGCAAAGTGTCGGTAAGGCGCTGCCTCCGACACGCCCGCACGCCGCGCCGCCTCGCGCATCGTCAATGCGTCGCGTCCGCGAATGTCGATCAGCGTCATCGCCGCATCGAGCAACGTGCGTTTCAGATCACCATGATGGTATTTTGTCTTCTGGCCGCGAAGTCGTGAACGCATTTTAACGCCGTTCTTCTTTTGTCCGATAAGCCATATGTTATCACTGTTAACATAAAAGGCAAGCGATTAGCGTGAACACTCCGTGAACGGATGGCTAAAATTCAGATATCAGAAACCAGATATCGTGCTTGCGCCGGAAACCTGCACAACTGTGTCTGTGAAGAATCCGTTGAAGCCGCTTTGCATGCCGATGGAATACGCCCCCATACGTGCGAACTCGATCCAGTCGCCCTCACCTATGTCGGCGGGCAAATCAAACTGCACTTTGAAGACATCGAGACTGTCGCAAGTGGGACCGAAGATACGGAACGGCGTCAGTGCGCCGCCGACATCACTAACGCCATTGGCCTTGCGCGTGATGGCCCGCACAGGTGGCCTCAGGTCGGCCAAATGGATTTCCGACAGACCGCCATAGATGCCGTCGTTAATATATAGGTCGTTGCCTTTGCGCAGTTGCACCTGCGTCAGCACCGAACAACCGTCCGCCACCAGCGCCCGACCGGGCTCTGCAAACAGCGGCACATCAATCGCCAGATCGCGTTTGGCGGCACGGATCACGTCGAAATATTCCTCCAGTGGCGGAATGGGGTCGCCATAGTCCGCCGGAAAGCCACCGCCAATGTCGAAATAGCTGATCGGTACACCAGAACGACGCACAACATCAGCGGCCACCTCCATCGACACGCGATAGGCCATTGGATCTGGACACTGACTGCCGACATGGAAGGCAGTCGCCGTGCGCGAACCACGCGCATGAGCTTCCTTGAGCAAGGCCACCGCCTCGTCCGGCTGCGCCCCGAATTTCGACGACAGATTGTAAACGGATTTGTTCTTGGGCGTGGTCACGCGCACTTCAACCGTAATGTCTGTGCCGACCACTTCATGGAGCTTGTCCAACTCGCTCAGATGATCGACGACATAATGTTCGATACCATAGACATCGGACGCAGATTCCAGCGCTCCGCGCGATTTCACCGGATGGTTGAAATAGCAATGTGCATCAGGAAAAAGTTCGGTCAGTTTAGCAATTTCCGGCAACGACGCCGTGTCAAAATGCCGGACGCCTGCGCGGTAGAGCGCGCGCAGCACATGTGGATCGGGATTGCATTTCACCGCATAGAGCACCGTGCCCGGAAAGCCGTCGAGAAAGGCGGTGGCGCGTTTTTCCAGCACGTCCGGGAAGATAACGAACACGGGATATGACGGATTGAGGCGACTGACGACCTCATCGACGGAGCCGAATCGAATTTCTTTCATCGCCATAATCTATATCGCCTTTGTGACCTTATTCAGGCGGGCGACAAGACTCGATGTATCCCAGCGATTGCCACCCATAGACTGCACATCGGCGTAAAACTGGTCCACAAGCGCCGTCACGGGCAATTGCGCGCCATTGTTGCGCGCCTCAGCGAGACAAATCGACAGGTCCTTGCGCATCCAATCAACCGCAAAACCATGATCGAACTCACCCGCGATCATCGTCTTATAGCGGTTTTCCATCTGCCAGCTTTGTGCAGCACCTTTGGAAATCACGTCAATAACAGCGGCAGGATCAAGCCCCGCCTGCGTCGCAAAATGGATGCCTTCTGACAGACCCTCAACAAGACCAGCAATGCAAATCTGATTGACCATCTTGGTGAGCTGACCCGCACCTGCTGGACCCATGAGACGGCAGGCCCGCGCAAAAGCAGCGATGACGGGTTCGGCCTTTGTATAGGCAGCTTCATCACCACCGCACATGACGGTGAGAATGCCCTTCTCCGCCCCCGCTTGCCCGCCAGACACCGGCGCATCAACAAAGCCGAGACCGGCTTCGCGCGCCGCTGCATCCAACTCACGCGCGAGCGTTGCGGAGGCCGTGGTGTGGTCCACAAATACGCTGCCTCGCTCCATGCCCACGAAGGCACCCTCGGCACCCAACGTGACGGCGCGGACGTCATCGTCATTACCGACGCAGGCAAAAACGAATTCGGCACCGGCTGCTGCTTCACGCGGTGTTTTGGCTGCACGTCCACCGTGCTCAGCGACAAAAGCTGAAGCACGTGCGGCAGTACGATTGTAAACAGTGACGGTGTGACCGGCATTGATGAGATGACCCGCCATCGGGTAACCCATGACACCAAGCCCGAGGAAAGCAACTGACACGCCCATATCTGCCTCTTCAAAAAATGCATTTTCAGAAGATTAGCAGGCTATGAAGCCTGGATCATGCTTTGACTTGACCTATTCCACCGCACCAATGGCCGCGCGACGACCCGATTTGCACAACGCCGAACTTTCGATGGAGCAAGGCGCATAATAGAGACGCAAGGTCGGGCCATCTGTCGTCAGGTCGTAGCAATCCTTGGTGTTGTAGTTGATGGCCTGAGACTGATGACACCAGCGATTGCCTTCGATCCACCAACGACCACTGGCGCTTTCGCTACGCGTCGATGAATAAAGATTGTGATAGGTCTGGCGGTAAAAATGCGTCAGCGTGACTTCGGTCGTCCCGTCGGGATGGAGCTTAATGACGGTGTTGATGGCGTTATTGGTGCCCTGAATATCGTCACGTCCCATGACATTGAGCTTGAACGTGCGCCCGGACATTTGCGTGGCAATCATCGCACCGGTGAGCGAATTGCCCTTCTTGTTGAGGATCGTCTCAATTGCCTGGCCGCGTGCGCCCTGCCCTTTGCCTCCGGCGACGCCCATGCCGGCGAGTTCTTCCTCAAGCGTAAGCTCGGGTTCCGGCTCTTCCTTGGGTTCCTCAACGACGGGACGCGGCTTCTCGTCTTTCGCTTTACGCGGCGCGACTTCCAATTTTGGTTTGGGTTTCGGCTTTGGTTTGACCTTGGGTTTCTCAACAGCGGGCTTGGGCTTCACATCAACGGCCTTGGGCGCGGCAAAGCGATCATGCGCATCGCCTGCGGCCAGCTGAAAAATCAACGCATCACCGCCGCCCGGTCCCGGCACACCATAAATACCACCGAACAAGAGGCCGAAAAAGAACAAGACGAGATGCAATGCAACCGCAAAGACGAGGAATGCAAAGAGCCCCGGCGGTTGCGGTGTTTCGTTTTCTGCCTGCGTATGGTTCCAGGACATATTCAACGGGCCGACTCCGTCTGCAGGGTCACTTCTTTGACCCCCGCTTTACGCAACCCTTCCATCAGCGTCAGCAGCGCGTCGGCGGGCGCATCCTGATCTGCTTTGATGGCAATACGGTCAGTGCCTTCTTCTTTCATGAAGCCTTTGACCATCAAGCCACTTAGTTCCGGCGGCACCATGTTTTTACCGAGCCAGACGAAGCCATCTTTCTCAAGATAGAGCGTCGCCGGAAGTCGAGAGTTTTTATCGTCGATCTGACCCGACGGCAAAGCAACCTTCACCGGCTCCGACGGCTCCATTGTGCCCGCCAGCAAAAAGAAAATGAGCAGCAGGAACACGACATTGATGAGCGGCACCATTGTCTCGTAGGGCGGGCGGCGGCGTGGTTCGTCGAATTCAATCATGGCTTGAACTTATCCACTTTGGCGGTCGCGACATTTTTAACACCCGCAAGACGCGCCGCTTCAACGGCGGCAACGAATGCCTGTGTACGCGATCCTTTTTCGGCGAAAATCGAAACAGTAAGGTCCATTCGGCCTCCAAGCGCCGCTTTCACAGCCGCACCTAATCCATCGGCCGTTACCGGCTTTTCAGCAACCCGCGTCGATCCGTCAGCCATCAGCCAGATTTCAACAACATTAGCATCCTGCGGCAAGCCGCCTTCGGACGCCGCAGGCGTTGTAACAGTCAGCAGCTGTGTATGCATGAACGTAGTCGTCAGCATAAAGAATATCAGCAATTGGAACACGACGTCGATCAGCGGTGTAAGGCTGAACAGGCCGCGTCGCCTGATTGGCTCCTCGAACATGTCGGGCGCTCCGTTCTGACTTACTGAGCCGCTTTCGAGCGAGGCGCGCCGGGACGCGCATGCAAACCGGCGATCACACGGGCCGAAGCATCGCGCATGGCGAGCCGCACCTGATCGACCTTGCCTTCAAATAGATTGAGCGCGGTGATGGCAGGCAGCGCCACCACGAGACCAACCGCCGTGGTGAGCAATGCGGTCCAAATACCCCCCGACAACAACGCCGGATCAACCTTGCTGCCACCGGCTTCAAGCTTCTGGAAAGCCTGAATCATACCGATAACGGTGCCGAGAAGGCCGAGAAGCGGCGAGACATTGCCGATGATTTCGAGCCAGCGGAAATAGCTTTGCAACGAGCCAAGCTCCAGCGCACCGACGCGCGCAATTTCAGATGCCACGTCTTCATCACGCAGATCACCGCGCAATTTGGCGCGGATACCAGCAGCCATCGCTCGGGCGAGCGGTGTGCGCGGCTTGGAGACGATTTTGAGTGCACCCTCAAGATCGCCCGCCTCAATGCGGGCAACCGCCGGATCAACAAAATTGCGCTTGGAGAGGCCTGCAGACCAATATTGGAAGATCTTGAGCAGAATGACCGCAGCTGAGACAACCGACAGAACCATGAGCAGCATGACAATCGGTCCGCCCTTGTCGATCAGGGGCCCGAGCGCGAACCAGGGTTCGGCTGCATCACTGCCCGCCAGGGCCGTCGACATGATTTCCGCGGCAGTTTGCGTCGTTTGGACTGCTTCAGCAGCCACTTCTTCTCCGGCCATTCGCTTCCCCTAAAACTCTACTTGTTTCCTCATGCGGAATTCGCGTGACCGCAGGGCGCCTTTTTAGTAAATTCACGTTACGAAACCATCGTCCGTATCAAACGTCAAGTCGAACAAATGATACAGCCGTGCTAAACAGGCATCAGAAGCTGGGAAATTGGCGAAATGACGACAAGAAAAATGGAAACAGCACCGGCTGAAGCCCCGGCTAAAGCCACGCCAACGGCCGAAGACGACACGTATCGCTTCTCGCCGCAATATCTACTGAATTTGCTCATTAATGTGGGCAGTTTTCTCGCCACTATTTATGACAGACGCAGCCCGCTGACACGTCAGCAAACACGCGTCATTGGCGTGCTGCTCGCTCAGGACGGACAAACGCAGACGGAACTCGCCAACGCCCTCCAAATTCACAAAGTGTCAGTTGGTATTTATATCAGCGAACTTGAGAAAATGGGGCTGGTGGAGCGCCGTCAGCACGAGACAGACCGCCGTGCGAAATGCATTTTCCTGACGAAATTGCTCCACGCGACGAAGCACATCGGCATGAAGCACTACGACACGGTGCATCACATCGCGACCGAAGGCATCGACGAACAGGCCTATCTGAACATGCTCGATTGCATCGAGTTGATGCGCACTAATTTGATGACACAAGACATCAAGGATCGCGAAAGATCAGCCGGCGCTTCGACCTCGAACTAGCGATCAGGGATTGCCGGTGGCCAGCCCCTGATAGCCGCCACGGTGATAAAGCAGTGGGCGTCCGTCTTCGCTATATTCAAAATGAGTGACGCGACCGAGCATAATGATGTGGTCACCTGCCTCGTGACGCGCATAAACCTCGCACTCAAAATGCGCCAATGCCTCTTCAAGCGCCGGGCAGCCATTGCTCCCGACTCTGGTGGCCAGGCCTTCAAGATTGTGGTCGCCCTGCTTTGCCAGCCGGTTTGAAACCTCGCGGTGATTTTCTCGCAGAATATTGACTGTGAAATGCCTCACTGTGCTGAAAACCGGCAGCGTGTCCGACTTCTTGTCGAGACTCCATAGAACAAGCGGCGGCTCAAGCGAAACAGACGAAAACGAGTTCACCGTGATGCCGATAGGCCCATTGCCCGGAACACAAGCTGTGATGACCGCAACGCCCGTAGCGAAGTGACCTAGCGCGTTGCGGAACTTTCGTTTGTCTTCCTCGATCATCCGGCGGCCTTTTATTAACGCTCTATTGACTGATGTAGCGCGATTCTGGGACGGGAAACGCCGCGCTTCACCCTTGTTCTCCGCGATTAAGGACAGTGCCGCCCTGCAGCGCAACCCAGCGAGAATGCAACTCCATAGATTTTCACGCAAATCTCCCAGAATACACTTGGCGTTAACAGCCATTAGCCACAATGCAAGGTGACAGGACGTCTGCGGGTTGCCTTGGGCCCGTGTATTGGTGGGACTTCAGTAGAAGAAAGTGGCGGGCGCGATGCGGCTGATCGTGGGATTAATCATTGTTTTGGGTAGTGTGTTCGGCGGGTATGCAGCCTCCGGTGCCCATTTGGCTGTGCTATATCAGCCCTTTGAATTCGTCATCATTCTGGGCGCCGCTGCAGGCGCATTCGTGATTGGCAATTCGCCCACTGTTCTGAAAAGTACACTGGGCATTTTCGGCACGCTGTTTCGCGGCCCGCGCTACGGCAAAGCCGCCTACCTCGAATTGCTCGGCCTCCAGTTCACGCTGTTCAAGCTCGCCAAGAGTAAAGGCAACCTCGCGCTCGAAGTGCACGTTGAAAACCCGCAAGACTCGGCGATCTTCACGGCCTTCCCGACATTTGCCGCCGACCACCACGCAGTTGAATTCATGTGCGACTACCTGCGCATGATTACGCTGGGTACGGAAAATGCGCATGAGTTGGAAACACTCATGGACGAAGAACTCGAAACCCACCATCAGGAACGTGAACAGCTTGTCGGCGCCATTCAGGCGCTTGCCGACGGCACACCGGCGCTCGGCATCGTTGCCGCTGTGCTCGGCGTTATTCACACCATGGGCTCGATCGATCAACCGCCGGAAATTCTCGGCCACCTCATCGGCGGCGCGCTCGTAGGGACATTCCTCGGTGTGTTGTGCGCCTATGGTTTCTTCGGTCCGATGGCTCAATCACTGAAGTCCATCTTCGAAGCCGAATCCAAATATTATCTGTCGATGAAAGCGGGTCTGCTCGCTCACATGGCCGGCTACGCGCCCGCCGTCTCCATCGAATTCGCACGCAAAGCATTGATGTCAGATGTCCGTCCGACATTCATCGAAGTTGAACAAGCAACAGCCAATCTGCAACCCGCCGCAGGCTAAGGGCTTAAACGGGATCAGATCATGGCCGACGCACCTATCATCTACAAAAAAGTCAAAAAGGCAGCTCACGTCCATCACGGTGGAGCGTGGAAGATCGCCTATGCCGACTTTGTGACCGCCATGATGGCGTTCTTTCTGCTGATGTGGCTCATCAGCATGACCACGCCGGAACAGAAGCAGGGTCTTGCCGACTATTTCGCACCTGCCAGCGTCAGCCGCTCAACAAGCGGCGCCGGTGGTGTACTCGGTGGTACAGCGTTTGAAGTGGATGGTGCGCGCATGGCCGGTTCGGCCCCGCGTGTCGTCATGACCATCTCAACACCTGCCGCACCAAAAAGTGTTGAGACAAACGACAAACGCACGGCCGATGCCTCCGACGGCAAGCGCGAATCGAGTGAAGCAGAATCCACCGCACAAGGTCAGATCAGCAACAACACCTCAGCGGTCGAAACCAACGCCAAGGAAGAACAAAATTTCCGCAGCGCTGCCGAAAGCCTGCGTCAGGCAATGCAGGACAATCCGGAACTAGCCGAACTGTCGAAAAACGTCATCATCGACGAAACACCGGAAGGCCTGCGCATCCAGATCATCGATCAGGATGGGCGCTCCATGTTCCCGACAGGTCATGCCGAACCCTATGAACGCACGCGCCTGTTGCTTCAGGCTGTCGGCAAAATCCTGCTGCGCTTGCCCAACCGCATCAGCATCGCGGGCCACACAGACAGTGTGCCTTATCAGGGTGTGCCCGGCTATTCCAACTGGGAACTGACGTCTGACCGCGCCAATGCGGCCCGCCGCATCATTGACGCTCAGGGCTTGCCGGACGACCGCATCTTTCAGGTCGTCGGCAAGGCAGATTCGGAGCCGCTCTTCCCCGAGGACACCCGCATGGCCGCCAACCGCCGCCTGAGCGTCGTGCTCCTGCGCGAAGCTCCGCCGACACCGCCAAATATGCGCCCCTGATTTTCGCCTCCGGACTTGCGCTCCCGCCTTCTTCTCCCCACATTCAGTGGCGACGTGAGCGAGAGGGAGCCGCAACGCCTATGAGCGAACATAACAACGCTGTGGACCGCATATTCGGTGAAGCAGGCAGCGATGGGGCCTATGTCTGGCCCGCCGGTACCTTTGACGGGATCATCGTCTCTCGTGTACTGGCCTTTTGCGCCGACGTTGCCGTCATTCTCGTGCTGCTCACAGTGGCACTCATCGCCTATGTGATCCTGACAGCGGTAACATTCGGCTTGTTCTGGCCTGCAATCTCACTCGCTCCACTGATCCCGCTGGCCTATTTCACCCTGACGCTGGGCGGACCGCATTCAGCTACCCCGGGCATGCGCTGGCAAGGGATCGAACTGCGCACCTGGGACGGATATCGCCCCGGTTATGTACAAGCCGCCATCCAGACAATTCTGTTCTACGTATTTTGCGGCTTTGTGCTGGTACTGCTGGTGCCGCTATTCAACTATCGCCGCCGCTGCCTGCATGACTACCTATGCGGGACGGTGTTTGTACGCGCGCCGGGACTTGTCTCGGTCTGATAGCGTTCTGCCCCTCGTCATCCCCGCCCGTCCGCTCTATTGTAGGCTAGCCGGACAGTTTGCCGGCGGTTGAGACAGAGCGTCCCTGTGACAGAGCATTTTGGCAACCGGTTTCCGCAGTTTTACATCACAGCTCCCCAGCCGTGCCCCTATCTGCCGGGCCGTTTCGAAAAGAAGGTGTTTACGCATCTCCTCAGCGAAAATGCCGTAAGCCTCAACGACACGCTCAGCCAAGCCGGATTTCGCCGCAGCCAGAACATCGCCTACCGCCCCGCCTGCGACGGCTGCTCGGCCTGCGTCTCGGTGCGCATTCTCGTCAATGAGTTTGAACCCAACCGCAGCTTCCGCCGCATTCTGACGCGCAACGACGACCTCACCGGTGCAGTCACCGACGCCCGCGCGACGCAGGAACAATTCTCGCTGTTGCGGACCTACCTAGACAGCCGCCACCCGGAAGGGGGCATGGCCGATATGACGGCGCTCGATTACGTCTCCATGATCGAAGACACAACAGTGCGCAGTTCGCTCATCGAATACAGACAAGGCGGCGAACCAACGGCGCCGCTCATTGCCGCGGCGCTGACCGATCAACTGCAGGATGGCTTGTCGATGGTTTACAGTTTCTACGATCCCGATGACGTAAGCCGCAGTCTCGGCAGCTTTATGGTCCTCGACCATGTGGAGCGCGCCCGCGCCCTCGGCCTGCCCTATGTCTACCTGGGATATTGGGTCGCGGATTGCCGCAAGATGGCCTACAAGATGCGCTTCCGTCCGCTCGAAGCTCTGGGCCTCGATGGCTGGCACGCCGTCACTGACTAACCCGCACGACAACACACCAAAAATTTCAGGAGACAGACATGGCCAGCTCGCCACAGCCAGACCTCGGTAGACGCATGATGAACCAGGCGCTTGCCGTTCTCGCCATGGTCGGCGTCATTGTCTATTTCGTCTATTCCGGCAATGTCGAACTCGACGAACCTGTGGTCTTCGAAGTTACCACCACGCAAGGTGCGACCGCCGGCACCGCGGACGTAATCCCCGTCACTCTCGAATTGCGCATCATCAATCTGAGCAAGGATGGTGCGGCGCTGACGGTGCCGTCGCAATGCGACACTTTCAATTGGTTCCTGACCGGCCTCGACAACGAATTTGTGCAGTCGATGGCCGATGAAGGCGACTGTCCCAAGCAAACGGTTTCCACATGGCTTGATGCCAACAAGGCCATGGAAGAAACACATGTTCTGGCGCTCGACCCCAAGCGCGTGCACCCCGGTGAATACCGGTTACACGTCCGCTATTGGGGCCACGAAACAACCAAAGATATCACGATCAAATAAGACTCACGCCGCGCCGAAGCGGCCGCCGAACTTAAAGCCAGAGGGATAGCCCTTAGGGGGCAGACGACCGGCCTGCGCACGCTCGCCGCGCCAATCCTTGAGATCGCTCGCCGAGAAATTCCGCGCACGGTTGGAACGGTCATAGACGATCAGACCTTCCTTGAGTGTGAAGCATTTCACGTCACCCAGACCGCCATCCTTATACTTCTGAAGGCGCACACCCTTGCCGCGCGTCATCTCGTTGACATCTTTTAGCGGGAACACCACGAGCTTACGGTTCTCACCGATGACTGCCACCTGATCGCCTTGCACCACTGTGCACACAACGGCTTCGTCAGTGCCCGACACATTCAGCACCTGCTTGCCCGCACGGCGCATAGCCACCACTTCGTTCTCAGGCACAACAAAGCCGTTGCCTTCATGCGAAGCCACCAACAATTTGCGGTCTGGCTCGTGGACAAAAATCTGCACCACGTCGCGGCCCTCTTCCATGTCGATCAGCAAGCGCACGGGCTCGCCGTGACCGCGACCGCCCGGCAGCTTATCGCAACCCAGCGTATAGAAGCGTCCGTCCGTACCGAACAGGATGAGCTTGTCGGTCGTCTCGGCATGAAGGATGAAGCGATCTTTGTCGCCTTCCTTATATTTGATATCTGCGTCCGGCCCCAGATGCCCCTTCATGGAACGGATCCAGCCTTTGGCCGAAAAAACGATAGTTATAGGCTCGCGTTCAATCATCGCGTCGATCGGTACAAATTCGACATTGGGCGCATCCGCAAATGTCGTGCGGCGCTTACCGAGCGGTGTCGTTTTGCCGAATTTGGTTTTGACCTCTTTGATCTCGTCCGAAATGCGCGCCCATTGCGCGTCTTCCGACTTGAGCAAGGCGCGGATTTCTTTCTGCTCGGCGGTCAACTCTTTGTGCTCGCCGCGAATTTCCATTTCCTCAAGCTTGCGCAAGCTGCGCAGACGCATATTGAGGATGGCTTCGGCCTGATTGTCTGTGAGCTTGAAGGCCGCAATCAATTCGCGCTTCGGCTCATCCTCATAGCGGATGATGCGGATAACTTCATCCAGATTGAGATAAGCAACAAGATAGCCTTCGAGCACTTCCAGCCGCTTGGCGATTTTTTCCAGCCGGAAATTCGACCGACGAACCAACACCTCCTGACGATGCGCGAGCCAGGCACGCAGCACTTCGCGCAGGCTCATAACACCCGGCACTTGCCCCGCCGACAACACATTCATGTTGAGCGAGAAACGGTTTTCAAGATCGGACGTCCGGAACAACGATTCCATCAAATGCTCGGGCTCAACACCTTTGCTCTTCGGTACCAGCACGAGACGGATGTCTTCCGACGATTCATCGCGCACGTCCTCAAGCAGCGGCAACTTCTTGTTGACCAGCAGCTCGGCAAGCTTTTCGACAAGCTTTGACTTCTGTACCTGATAGGGAATTTCAGTGACGACGATCTGCCAGAGGCCGCGCGGCAATTCTTCTTTGAACCAACGCGCGCGCACGCGAAAACCGCCACGCCCCGTCGCATAAGCTTCGGCTATCGACTCTTTGCTCTCAACAATAATGCCGCCGGTCGGAAAATCAGGTCCCGGCACCAATTCGGTGAGTTTGGCCGCAGATGCATTAGGATATTTGATGAGGTGCAAGGCTGCTTCGCACAGCTCAAACGCGTTATGCGGCGGAATGCTGGTCGCCATGCCAACTGCAATGCCTGCCGACCCATTAGCGAGCAAATTGGGGAAAGCCCCCGGCAACACCATCGGCTCTTCTTCGCTGCCGTCGTAAGTCTCGCGAAAATCAACGGTGTCTTCGTCCAAACCGTCGAGCAACAGAGCGGCGACTTCGGTCATGCGCGCTTCGGTATATCGCATGGCAGCCGCATTATCGCCGTCGATATTGCCAAAATTGCCCTGCCCGTCGATCATCGGATAGCGCACCGCAAAATCCTGAGCGAGGCGTACAAGTGCGTCATAAACCGATTGGTCGCCATGCGGGTGATATTTGCCGATCACGTCGCCGACCACGCGTGCGCACTTCTTAAAGCCCGAGCCCGGATCAAGCTTCAACTGCCGCATGGCAAAAAGCACACGCCGATGAACCGGCTTCAACCCGTCGCGCACATCAGGCAGCGCGCGATGCATGATCGTCGAGAGCGCATAGGCGAGATATCGCTCTTCCAGCGCTTCCCTCAGATTGATGTCCTGTGCGGGGCCCTCCGGGGGCGTGACGACCTTGGCCATATCTCAACTTTCAACAACAGATAGCAGGCCCGCAAACTGACGTCTGCGGTCCCGCCTTTATATCAACGATTCGCGGCCCGTTTCACGTTAAGGCGGCCCGCGCGGTCATGCGTTGCATGAGCCTGATTCGCGCATCCGGCAGGTGCCGCCCCAGCGGCGCATAAAAATGCCGCTCCAAAAAATGGCCGGTGATCCGCAATCCCTCGGTCATGTCGTCAGGATGGCCGATGCCTGCCTGCGAACCGACCATAAACGGTGGCAAACGAAACAGCCGCTCGGCATAGGGCGCACCAGCCTCGCGGCTGACCGCGCCGCCGCTGCGGGGTGAAACATAAGCCAGATCATCGCGCGATCCTGTGGCTGCGCATTGGCCAAGCTCCAGACCGAAACCCAGTTCCTGCAGCAATCCCAATTCCCATCGGACAAAAACGGCGGGCCAGATGTCCGCATCTTCCATCGTATCGAGAAGCACCGACAGTCCTTCATAGAGCGGCGCATGCGCCTCTCGCTCCGGCAGGATGCCTGCGATGGCGCAGGCCGCGGTGAGCCCCGTCAGCGCAAAAGCTTCCTCCATCAACACACCGGCACGGGCTTTGAGCATCTCGACCGTGAATGAGCCAAGGTGCTCACTCAACCGCGCACGCCAATGGACACTCACAGAATTACCGGGCTGCAATATGCCCTTGTAGCGTCGCCCCGCGCCGCCGCGCACCAACCCGAGATGCCGCCCGTGATCGCGCGTCAGCACTTCAGCTATGGCACCGCTCTCGCCATAGCTCCGCGTCGACAAAACGATGCCCTCGTCATGCCAATCCATGTGCGTCCACGTTAAAGCAGAATCTCAACATACCCCGATTATAGCGGGATATGAGGCACTTGCGCGGCTGATCTCGCCTCAGGCCTTGGGAAAATCGAGGCCCATTTCGCGATAGCGTTCGCGATCATCGCCCCAGTTTTCGCGTACTTTGACGAACAGGAACAGATGCACCTTGGCACCCAGCATTTCCTGCAGTTCTTCGCGCGCGAGAGTGCCGACCGTCTTGATGGTCTGGCCGCCGTCGCCGAGCGTGATTTTACGCTGACTTTCGCGCTGCACGAAAATGATCTGCTGAATGCGGATCGAGCCGTCCTTTTTTGTTTCGTAGGATTCGGTCTCGACGGTAAGCGAATATGGCAGCTCATCGTGGAGACGCAGGAACAACTTCTCGCGTGTCACTTCAGCGGCAAGCGACCGAAGGGGCACGTCAGCCAGTTGATCCTCCGGATAATGCCAGGGGCCTTTGGGCATCAGACCTGAGATGTGATGCTTCAGGTCTTCGACGCCGCTCCCGCTCATGGCGGAAATCATGAATGTGTCCGAGAACAATCCGGTCTCATTCAACTCGGTCGCCAGCTTCAGCATCCGCTCGCGGCCTTTTTCCTGCAATGCATCGACCTTGTTGAGCGCCAGAACAGCCTTACGCTTTGGCCCGTCACCGTGCCCCTGCAAACCGTCTATGACGCGGTTCACATCGGAATCGCGCCCGCGCTCGGCATCGACCATCGCGATCACAGCATCGGCGTCACCTGCCCCGCCCCAAGCCGCATCGACCATGGCGCGATCAAGACGTCGCTTGGGTTTGAAGATGCCCGGCGTATCGACAAAGACAATCTGCGTCGCACCATCAATGGCAATGCCACGGATGCGCGACCGCGTCGTCTGCACCTTATGCGTGACGATGGCGATCTTGGCCCCAACCAGGCTGTTCAGCAGTGTCGATTTGCCGGCATTGGGCGCGCCGATAATGGCCGCAAAGCCCGATCGTGTTTCGCCGGCGGGTGTATCAGTCATTCTCGTTCCAAACTTTTTCTCGTAACAAAATAGCACGCGCGGCGGCTTGTTCTGCCGCTCGCTTTGAATTTCCTGATCCGCTCATAGGGACCACACCGCTAATTTCGACCTGCACTTCAAACAATGGCGCATGATCCGGTCCGCTGCGACCCGTAGCCTTGTAGACCGGAATACCGCGTCCGCGCTTCTGCGACCACTCCTGCAGTGACGTCTTGGCATCCGCCCGCCGGTCGGGTTCGCCCATCATCGGCAACCATTCGGCTTCGATGAAACGCCGAGCTGCCTCCAGACCACCGTCAAGATAAAGCGCTGCAATCACTGCTTCGCAAGCATCGCCAAGGATCGCGGGCTTCTTACGCCCGCCAGCTTTGTCTTCGCCGCCACCAAGCACCAGAAAATCGCCAAGACCGATACGGATCGCAACTTCAGCGCACGTCTCCTTACGCACAAGAGCGTTATAGCGAACAGCAAGCTCGCCTTCCGCGGCCAGCGGGAACTCCTGCACCAGCCGTTCAGCAATGATGAGACCGAGCACACGGTCACCCATGAATTCAAGCCGCTCATTGCTCGACTGCGTGTCGCCCCGCCCCAATACACTCGAATGGCGCAACGCACGGACCAACAGACTTGCATCTGCAAATTGATGCCCCAGACGCGCTTCAAGCGCCGTCAGGCCTTTGTCAGACGTCGCGCTCAACCCACCCAACTGATGATGCGGTCCCAGCGGATGGACGAGGGCCAACGCCAGAACTTCCAGAACGGCGCGCTACCATCCGTCGAGAAAAAGATCGTCTCGGCTTTGCCGACCAGATTTTCAAACGGCACATAACCGACAGCACTCGGCACGCGGCTGTCATTGGAATTGTCGCGGTTGTCGCCCATGAAAAAGTAATGATCCGGCGGCACGACATAGACACCCGTGTTGTCGGTTTGGCTCTCGTCAATCAGGTCAAGTGTGTTGTAGGACACGCCGTTCGACATGGTCTCGCGATATTGCGGAATGCGCTGCACATTGCCGAACTCGTCACGGCGAACGAAATCTTCAACGCGTATGCGCGGCACCGCTGTACCGTTGATGAAGAGCACGCCATGCTTCATCTGGATCTTGTCGCCCGGCAGACCGATCAGGCGCTTGATGTAATCCGTGCGGTTGTCCGTCGGCACCTTGAACACAACCACATCACCACGATGAGGTTGGCGCGACAGAATACGGCCGTCAAAAAGTGACGGGCTAAAGGGCAGCGAATGTTTTGAGTATCCGTAGCTGTATTTGGTAACGAAGAGATAGTCGCCGATCAGCAGCGTCGGGATCATCGAACCGGAAGGAATATTGAACGGCTGAAAAAAGAACGCCCGGATGATGAGCGCGATCAGCAAGGCATAGCCGATGGTACGGAAGTTCTCGGCAAATGCGCTGTTGCGCACATTGTTCAGCTTTTCAGACATCGACATATTCTAACTCTGGCTCCAATCCGGGGGGCCGCCCCGGCAACTCAGCATGTACCACGCCGGACCATACCATAATGAAGGCTCAAGTCGCCCCCGGGCATCCCGTCGCGCCTTTGAGAAAACCTAACCAGACACCGTGTTAATGGCCGGTTCTGCCGAAATTATGACGAAAGCTTGGGCGAGCGGGCCGTCGTCCGTAATTGTGAGGTGAATTATAGGTTCAAGCCCGGGCGGAATAAGTGATTTCAGCCGGTCGAGTGCCCCGCCGGTGAGCTCCATCGTCGGCTTGCCACCACGAAGGTTCACCACCCCCATATCGCGCCAATAGACCCCCCGTGAGATACCTGTGCCCAAGGCCTTGGCACAGGCCTCTTTGGCCGCAAAGCGCTTGGCATAGGAGGCCGCCCTGTTCTTGCGCTTGTCGGATTTGGCCTGTTCGATCTCGGTGTAAACCCGATTTGTGAAACGCTCGCCAAACCGCTCAAGCGATTTTTCGACACGGCGAATATCGATCAAGTCGCTGCCAATACCGATGATCATGGCCTTGCCTCAGCACGTGCCTTGTCCATCAGATCCCGCATCCGCGCGATGGTGGCCGGCAACCCATCGAAAATCGCCTCACCGATGAGGAAGTGGCCGATGTTGAGTTCGCGGATTTCACGTAGGGCCGCAACGGCGGACACATTGTCGAATGTCAGGCCGTGACCGGCATGGACTTCAAGTCCCATAGCGGCACCGGCATGCGCCGACGCAGCAAGCCGTTCAAGCTCGGCGGCAAACTTCGCGGCGTCACCTTCGTCACCCGCATGGGCATATGCACCGGTGTGCAATTCGACAACCGGCGCACCGAGCGAAACAGCCGCCTGCAACTGCAGTGCATCCGCATTGATGAACAAAGAAACGCGGATGCCGACATCTGTCAGACGCGTTACAAAAGATTTGAGATGATTGTGCTGTCCGGCGGCATCAAGCCCACCTTCGGTCGTCACTTCTTCGCGTCGCTCGGGTACAATGCAAACCGCATGGGGACGATGACGCAGAGCAATGGCAAGCATTTCTTCCGTCGCGGCCATTTCAAGGTTGAGCGGCAGATCGATCTCACCCATCAGGCGTTCAATGTCGTGATCGCGGATGTGGCGGCGGTCTTCACGCAGATGTGCCGTGATGCCATTGGCACCGGCCGCAGCCGCCATCTCCGCTGCCCGCACAGGATCTGGATGATCCCCGCCGCGCGCATTTCGAATGGTGGCGACATGGTCAATGTTAACGCCGAGACGCAAGTCTGTGGCCGTACGACCGCTCATTCCCTGAACTCCTGTTCCGGCGAGACATCCCGCTTCAGGATACGCGCTTCCAGTTTTTCACGGCGGCTCAACTGATAGGCCGCGACAGATCCCTTGGTAAGGAAATAAGCCACCACAGCCGCCGCCAACCCTAAAGGCAAAGAGCCAAGCGCCATCGGCACCAACACGGGCAATATGGCATCGAACGCCTTGGAGCTCATCAACGTCGCGGTTAGGTCGACCTCCGCCCTGCTTTGCGCACCGATCATCCAGTTACCAAGATCATAGGTCGCCCACCAGATCGGCGGATAGGTGATGGGATTTCCGACCACTGTGCCGAAAGCCGCTGCCACCAGATTGCCGCGAAAGACCCACGCGATAAGCATGGCAACAACAATATGAAAGCCCAGAAACGGTGTGAACGACATGAACGTGCCTGCCGCAATGCCAACTGCAACCGCGTGCGGTGTGCCGCTAAGCCGCCAGACGCGCCGCCAGACATAAACGGTCGCACGACGCCAACCCATGCTGGGCCAGAGCGCCTCGCGCAGTTTTCTGATCGGATGCAGGGCTACCCTACGCTGAAACAAGGAACGACCCTCCTCTCAGCACTTACGCCAACCCCCGGCTACCGGGTTTGGTGGCCGGAAGCGCTGCAAGTTCCGGCGGCAATTTATTGGCGGGATAGGCAGGAATATTCATCTGCGTCAGCGAGATAAGTTTGACACCCACCTTGGCCTTGCCGCCCGAGCGGTCAATGAGGCAGGCCGCCGCTGTCACCTTGGCGCCCGTCGCACGGATCGTCGCGATGCATTCACGCGACGACACACCCGTCGTCACAATGTCTTCGACCATCAGAACGCGCATGCCTTTGGTCAGCGGGAAACCGCGCCGCACGACAAACTCACCGTTCTCGCGCTCGACATACATGGCGGGTAAGCCGAGCTGGCGGGCCGTCTCATAACCCGGAATGATACCGCCGACCGCTGGCGACACAATCGCGTCAATCTTCGACAGATCGATTTCTTCCGCCACTTTTTTGGCCAGCGCCTTGCACAATTTGGCTGTGCTTTTGGGGTGCATGAACACCAGCGCTTTTTGCAGAAACATCGGGCTATGCAAGCCGGATGACAAAATGAAATGGCCGTTGAGCAATGCCCCGACCTTTTCGAATTCCCTAAGGACTGATGCCTGATTCATATCGTCTCTGTTTCTCTGTTCTTATCACCCAACGGCATATCAGATTCTCGTCGGACCTTCATCTCAACTCATTCCCCATTCCGCCTGCTCTCAGCGGCGAGGCCGGACGACCTGCGACACCACCGACACACCGTTCAACGCCGACATGATGCGCGTCAGGTGTTTGAAGTCGCGGACTTCAAGATCGATCTGCATATCGTAAAAATCCGTATCGCGCTGGGTCATGGTCAGGTTTGTAATGTTGCTGCCATAATCTGCCACCAGCGACGCAATATGGCCAAGCGCGCCCACCTCGTTACGCGCTGTCACATTAAGGCGCGCGGGAAAGAGATGGGGATGCTCAACATCGGTTTCCCAGGCAACGTCCAGCCAACGCGTCGTCTCGCCATCGAATTCCTCAAGCGCCGGGGCATCAATCGGATAGATCGCAACGCCTTCACCGGGCGTAATGATGCCGACGATACGCTCGCCCGGCAGCGGGAAACTATTGGGTGCCATGCGAATAGCGAGGCCCTGCCCCGCTCCCGTGATGCGGACCACGCCACGCTGGTCATCATTGCCGATGTGTTTGGTCGATTTGCGGCGGCTGCCCTTTTTGGCTGGCAATTCGGGAAACACGGTTTCGAGCACTTGCTGCGCCGCTATTGTGCCGTCGCCGACCGACGCCAGAAGTTCGTCGAGATCATCTTGATGCAAAGCGCGCAGCGCACGCTCAAGAACCACATCAGTCGCTTCACGTCCTGCTGTTTCAAACACGCCCTTCAATATCTGTCGGCCCAGGCGCCCGAACTCAGCCTCCTTGGCCGAACGAATAGAACGGCGAATAGCGGAACGTGCCTTGCCTGTTGCGACAAAGGCCTCCCACGCAGGTGACGGGCGCTGCGCCTGAGAGCGGATAATCTCGACTTCATCGCCATTGGCGAGCACTGTACGCAGCGGCATGTGGCGGCCGTTGATCTTGGACCCGACACAACTGTCGCCGACTTCCGTATGCACCGCATAGGCAAAATCAACCGGTGTCGCGCCACGCGGCAATGTGATGAGCGTACCTTTGGGTGTGAAGCAGAACACCTGATCGGAAAACATCTGCAACTTGGTGTGTTCCAGAAATTCTTCCGGTGAGCCACCATGCTCGAGCATTTCAATAAGCTGACGCAACCAGCTGAACGTGCCCGCAAATTCTTCCGACCGCTCGGCGACGCTTGAGCCTTCTTTGTAAATCCAATGCGCCGCGATGCCGAGCTCGGCGACCTCATGCATCTTCCGCGTGCGTACCTGAATTTCAACGCGCTTGCGCTTCGGTCCGATCATGGTGGTATGGATCGAGCGATAGCCGTTGTTCTTGGGCGTCGAGATGTAATCTTTGAAACGTCCCGGCACCATCGGCCAATTCATATGCAGAATGCCGATAGCCCGATAACAATCGACCATCTCATCGACTTTGACGCGAAAACCGAAAATGTCGGAAAGCTGTTCGAGTGAAATGGCGCGTCGTTCCATCTTGCGCCACACCGAATAAGGGCGCTTCTGGCGGCCGTCGACTTCGCATTTCAATCCGGCAGCGGCAAGCTTGAGGCGTAGCTCTTCGGCAATGCTCTCGACCGTGTCGCCGCTCTCGGTGTTGAATTCATTTAGTCGCTTGACGAGTGTCTCGCGCGCTTCGGGGTTCAACTCTTTAAAAGCAAGGTCTTCAAGTTCCTCGCGGATTTCCTGAATACCCATGCGACCCGCAAGAGGCGCATAAATATCCATTGTCTCCTGTGCGATACGCTGACGCTTCTCAGATGACTTAATAAAATGCAGCGTGCGCATATTGTGCAGCCGGTCGGCGAGTTTCACCAACAGCACACGAATGTCGTTCGACATGGCGAGCAGAAACTTGCGGAAATTTTCGGCCTGCTTGGAGCGCTCCGACGTCAACTCGATCCGCGTGAGCTTCGTCACGCCATCGACGAGATTAGCAATTTCAAAACCAAAGAGATCGGCGAGCTCACCAACCGTCGCGCCAGTGTCTTCAATAGTATCGTGGAGGATGGCCGTGACGATGGTCGCTGTGTCGAGCTTCAGGTCAGTAAGAATGCCCGCGACTTCAATCGGATGCGAAAAATAGGGGTCACCGCTCGCCCGCATCTGGCTGCCGTGCTGCTTCATCGCATAGACATAGGCACGGTTAATCAGAGCCTCATCCGCACGCGGATCGTAGCCCAGAACGCGATCAACCAACTCATACTGCCGTAACATCTATCCGCTGCTCCAAACTCACCTTTATCCTAGCCACAAACAAAAGCGCCGCCCAACCTTCCGGCGGGGGCGGCGCTCAAATATGCTAGCCGTGCGGGAGTGATCGTCTCACTCCTCCCTTCGCTCAGTCGTCTCCGTCCATATCGTCCGCATCGGCAGATTTCTGCTGCGGCGAGTCGATCTGGGTTTGAATGGCGCGAAGCAATTCTTCTTCGCTCATACGGTCGGCCGAACCGGCGGCGGCACCGAACGTATCCGGTGTCTCTGTGCTCTCGCCCGATGTCAGCAATGCAACAGCTTCGGCTTCCGACTCTTCCGTGTCGACACGCTTCTGCATGCTGCCGATCAGGTCTTCGCGCAGATCAACCGGAATGATGGTGCGTTCGGCGATTTCGCGCAGCGCCACAACAGGGTTCTTGTCGTTGTCGCGGTCGATGGTCAGCTCAGAGCCCGCCGACATGGCGCGGGCACGATGAGCCGACAGCAGAACCAGTTCGAAACGGTTCGGCACCTTATCGACACAATCTTCAACGGTAACGCGCGCCATATATCGGTCTCCGGGGTGAAATGAGATTAAGGGTATGTAGGGTTTCGCCGCCGGGAAGGCAAGCAAAAACAGGCATTTACGCGCACGAATGCGCCCTTTCGCACCTCAAATCCGCTCAATTCCGGCAACCGCAGATGGCCCATCGGCTGCTTTGAGCCGGTTGAGTAGTTCCCCCACCGTCGCTCCGCCGACCGGATGACGCCATTCAGGCGCAACTTCAGCCAATGGAACCAACACGAATCCGCGCTTATCAATGCCCGGATGAGGTAAAGCGAGCGGCAACTTGAGGCCCGAGGCTTCCCTGCCCGCCCCATGTCCGGACGTGACGATTTGCCCCTCATAGTCCAACAAGTCGAGATCAAGCGTCCGGGGGGCCCAGCGTACATGCCGGACCCGACCGAACTGGGCCTCAAGACGGTGGAGGCTGGCCAAGAGGTCCGTCGCAGGCAGCGCTGCGGCCACGACAGCCACCGCGTTCACATAGGGCGGCTGCACATCATGGGCGACGGCGGGGGTGCGATAGAAGGACGAACAGCGAAGAACTGAAATGCCGAATGCAGGCATCAAATCCAATGCCGCCTGGAGCGTCGCGAGCGGCGGCCCCTCGACGGTCGGTAAATTAGCGCCCAATCCGATCAGGATCATGTCGTAAGCCTTGTAAATTTTCCCGAACCGCTTGCGCGACCGTTTCAAATCCGCGCTCACTTCTATAGCCTTGGGTGATTAAAGACGACAAGGTCGATTCAACGCCCGCACATTTGTAAAATTGCATAAGGCTTTTTCTCATGAATTTTTACCCGCAAGAACGCGTCGCGCTTTTCATTGACGGTGCCAATCTCTATTCAGCAGCGCGTGGCTTCAATTTCGATATCGACTACCGCCGCCTGCTCGAATATTTCCGCGCCAAAGGCACTTTGGTACGCGCCTATTATTACACCGCCCTTATCGAAGATCAGGACTACTCACCCTTACGACCGCTGATCGACTGGCTCGACTACAATGGCTATTCCGTTGTGACCAAGCCCGCCAAAGAATTCACCGACGCGCAAGGCCGCCGCCGCATCAAAGGCAATATGGACATCGAACTTGCCATCGACGCGATGGAGCTTGCACCGAGCATCGACCATATCGTTCTCTTCTCCGGCGACGGTGACTTCCGTCGCATGGTTGATGCCATACAGCGCAAAGGCAAACGCGTTACTGTCATATCAACGACGCGCTCGCATCCGCCGATGATCGCCGATGAGTTACGACGTCAAGCGGATCAGTTCATCGAGCTTGAAACATTGCGCAGCGTCATCACGCGTCCCCAGAACAATCAGCAAGCCGCAAAGGTCGCGCCTGCTGATGACGATGATGAATACGAATATGACGACGAGGACGAAGACGACGTTCCCGCACGCGCATGATCACCACAGCCGAAGCCCCGCATGATTGCCCGCTCTGCCCGCGCCTTGTCGCCTATCGCGAATCCAACATGCGGGCCCATCCCGATTGGTTCAACGGGCCCGCACCGTCGTTCGGCAGCGAGAATGCGCGACTGCTGATCGTCGGGCTCGCGCCCGGTGTGACAGGAGCAAACCGAACTGGTCGTCCGTTCACGGGCGACTTTGCAGGCGATCTCCTTTACTCAACAATTGAAAAATTCAAATTTTCCAAAGGCAAATTCGACGCGCGCCCCGACGACGGATTACAGCTCGTCGATGCGATGATCACAAATGCTGTACGCTGCGTGCCACCGCAGAACAAGCCGACACCGCTGGAAGAACAAACCTGCCGACCTTATCTTGTGAACCGCATCAACGCGCTGCCAAACCTCAAAGTCATTCTCGCATTGGGCCGTATTGCGCATGACAATATTCTCTCGACCTTCGGTGCGACGAAGGCGCGAAATCCGTTCGGACATAAATCAAGTCACGAATTGAAACCCGGATTACGACTCTTCGATAGCTATCATTGCTCGCGCTACAACACGAATACGGGACGGCTCACGACAGAGATGTTTCATGCCGTATTCGCGGATATTCGAAAATATCTCGACCCGCAATAATCGGGGATTGAGGTGAATTCAGGCTCGAAATCAACTCGAATTCAGCTCGAAATTCCAGTCGTTTCCTGTCGAAATTCGAGTGTTTCCATGTCGAGGGTCTCGGTTTCTTCGAGCCTCGTGTGTGCCGGATTTCAAAAATGCGGGGAAATACATTTTTCTTGCGGGATAAGTCAGAATTTTGAATTTTCGGCGGGGATAGCGGCCCAAAAATAAAGTTTTGCCCGCTTCTTAGCCCTCTCCCGTTGGGAGAGGGCTGGGTGAGGGTCTTACGATGAACACAGCAAGTCCCTCACCCTCCGCTCACTGCGTTCGCTCCTCCCTCTCCCTGCGGGAGAGGCAGTGACAATGCCCCTCAGCTATACCGTTCTTCCGTCCACGGATCAGCTTCATTGTGATAGCCGCGCTCTTCCCAGAAACCCGGCTTGTCCACGGCGCTGAACTCGATGCGCCTGATCCATTTGGCACTTTTCCAGAAATACCATTGCGGCACGATGCCCCTGACCGGCCCGCCATGTTCACGCGTCAGCGGTTCGCCTTCCCAGCTATGGGCGAGGATCACGTCAGGTTCGTTGAAAACGTCGAGTTTGATGTTGGTTGTGTAGCCGTCATAGGAATGGAAAATGACGTGACGCGCGTCAGCGGTCGGCTTCACAAGGTCGATAATGGTCTGCGAGGCCACACCGTCCCAGCGGTTGTCATACCGGCTCCATGTAGTCACACAATGAATGTCGCTAACATAACGCGTCTGAGGCAGTGCCATAAAGTCGGCAAGCGTCAATGTGACAGTGTTTTCAACCGCCCCTTCAATACGCAACCGCCATTTGTCTGCTGATACATCGGGTTGAGCGCCTAGATCCAGCACCGGCCATTTATCGACCAAATGCTGACCGGGTGGCAAACGGTTTTCGTGACCGCGATCAACACGGCCCGTGATGTGACGACCGGCGGCGGCGGTTTTTTCTTTCGACGCTATGAGTTTGTCTTTGATCTTGCCGATCAGACCCGGCTTATCGTCGTCACTCATATTGTTCTCCAGAAGGAATTAGCCCTTATCACGCATCAGACGCGCTTTGTCGCGCTGCCAATCGCGCTGCTTTTCCGTCTCGCGCTTGTCGGCCATCTTCTTACCCGCGGCCAAACCGATCTCGACCTTTACGCGGCCCTGATCGTTGAAATACATGCGCAGCGGCACCAGTGTCATGCCCTGACGTTGGATGGCCTGAGACAGTTTGTCGATCTCGCGCCGATGCAACAGCAATTTGCGCGGCCGCTTTGTCTCGTGATTGAACTGATGGGCCTGCATGTAGACAGGGATATAGGCATTGACGAGTACGATCTCGCCCTGCTTCGTCGCCTGCGCATGAGCCTCCTTGAGGCTCCCCTGCCCGCCGCGCAGCGACTTCACTTCGGAGCCGCGCAACTCAATGCCTGCCTCAAACTTGTCGCCGATCGAATAGTTGAAAAACGCCTTCCGATTGTCAGCAATCAGAGTGCGTCCTTCTCCTAATTTCTTTTTGGCGCCGCCGCTTTTGGAAGACATGACCTCACAACCAGACTTTAAATCAGTTCAGCAAACCGGCATGGCGCATCGCGTCGCGCACCTTGACCTGAGTTGCTTCGGTGGCCGGCAACATTGGCAGACGCAGCTCGTCGCGGCAAAGGCCGAGAAGATGCGCTGCATATTTGACCGGCGTCGGGTTCTGTTCAACGAACAGGGCATTGTGGAGCGGCATCAGGCGATCCTGAAGTTCCAGCGCCCGCGCGAAATCACCCTTAAGGGTCGCGGTCTGGAATTCGGCGCAAAGCTTCGGCGCGACATTGGCAGTCACCGAAATTGAGCCGACGCCGCCGTGTGCGTTGAAGCCGAGCGAAGTCGCGTCTTCACCTGAGAGCTGAATGAAATCCGGCCCGATCAGATGGCGCTGCATGCTGGTCCGCGCGAGGTTCGAGGTCGCATCCTTGACGCCGACGACATTCTTGAGGGCCGCAATGCGAACCATTGTCTCGACACTGATATCAACGACCGTGCGCCCGGGAATATTATAGAGAATGATCGGCAGGTCCACGGCGTCGCTGATCGCCTTGAAATGCTGGTACTGACCTTCCTGCGTGGGACGATTGTAGTAACCCGTCACGCTGAGGACGGCGTCAGCACCCGCTTCCTTGGCAAACTTGGTCAAGGCAATAGCTTCAAGCGTGTTGTTGGAACCCGCACCCGCGATCACCGGCACGCGCTTGCGCGTCACCTCGATGCAAATCCCGATGACACGGCGATGCTCTTCATGGCTCAGCGTCGGCGACTCGCCCGTGGTGCCGACGGGCACAAGCCCGTGGCTGCCTTCGGCGATCTGCCACTCAACCAGTTTGGCGAACGCGTCCTCATCAACCTTTCCATCCCGAAACGGTGTGATAAGAGCGACGAACGAACCCTTGAACATTTTTTAAAGCTCCAAAAGCCGCCAAAACCGGCGGGCGGCGCGCAAGATAACCATTCAACTCCGCAGCGGCAAGGAAACAGACCCTGCGCCGCCCAATTCTTGTGCTATGCCAGCACTCTAGCCACGCTTGTTAGCATGTTGGTAGTCTCAAGCGAGCAATATCTGATGGCCGGGCTTGTCCGGCTGACCTTTGGGAATGGATCAATTCAATTGCCGGACCAGTCCAGTGTCACCCTTCTGCCCCCCTCTCTGGCGCGCCGCCGCGCGCGGGCGGCATCCGGCTTAACGACGGCCCTTGCAACAATTCTTGCCGGGGCGCTGGTCATGGGCCTGCCTGCACCGCTCGCCACCGGTGCGGCCCAAGGCGCGGAAACGAGCCAGCCCAAGCCCGTCGCCAAACCCGTGGTCAAGAAGAAGGCCGATTCGAAAAAGGCCGAAAAGAAGAAGCAGGCAGCGGCTAAGCCTCAGCCCAGAAAGACCGAGCCGGTTACCTCCGCTTTGCTGTCCAAATCCGACATCGACGCGCTCACGGACGCGCTCAACGAGGCCGATCGCAAGAACTGGCCGCAGGCCATGCGCCACCGCTTGCGCCTTTCCGACTCTGCGGCAGCCAAATTCGTCCTCTGGTACAAGCTGATCACCAAGGACTCAGGCGCGACGCTTGCCGAAATCGTCCAGTTTCGCGAACAAAACCCCGACTGGCCGCGCATGGGCCTGATGAAGCAACGCGCTGAAGAGGCCGTGCTCGCCTATCCCATGAGCCAGCAGGACCTCATCACCTGGTTCAGCGCCAACCCGCCGATGACCGGCGAAGGCAAATTGCGCTTTGGCAAAACGCTGATTGCAGCGGGACAGACCAAAGAAGGCAAAGCACTGATCCAGCAAGCCTGGGCCGAGGACGACTTCTCAACGGGTCGCCAGCGCGAGATTGTTGCCGCATACGGGAGCTACCTCACACCGGCTGTCCACAAGGCACGCCTTGACCGCCTGCTGTGGGACCGCAGCACAGCAGACGCACGCTATACCGCCGGCCTCATCGGAAGCCACGCAAAGTCACTCGCTGAAGCCCGCATCAGGCTGATGACGCGCTCCAGCGCCGCACCGGCGGCTGTCGCCAGCGTGCCAAGCAACCTCAAGAATGATGCCGGATTGCTATTTGACCGTATCCGCTATGAGCGCAAGACGGGCAATGACAATGCAACCGTGCCTTTGATCCTCACGGCCCCCGGCCTGCCGCACCAGATGGTCAATCCCGATGCTTGGTGGCTTGAGCGGAGGATCGCTGCCCGCGTCGCCATGAACAACGGGCAATATGCCGACGCCTATAGCATCGTCTCACAACACGGGATGAAGGATGGCTCGGACTTCGCCGACGCCGAATTCATGTCCGGCTGGATCGCGCTCCAATATCTCAACAAGCCGAAGGAAGCACTCGTCCACTTCCTGAAACTCAAGAACGCTGTCTCCACCCCGATCAGCACGGCACGCGCCGACTATTGGGCGGGCCGCGCAGCATCAGCAAGCGGCGACAAGCAGAACGCCGAAGTCTATTACCGCCTCGCCTCCAACAACCCGACAACCTTTTACGGCCAGCTTGGCAGCGCCGCCCTGTCGCGCATGAAGGGCAAGGAAGCACGGCTCGATCTGCCACGCGAACCCAAGCCGAACGCTGAACAGAAGACGAGTTTCAAACGACAGGAACTCATCCGTGTTGCTCAAATTCTGCATGACTTTGATCGCAACGTTCAGACATGGAGCTTCATGCTCCACCTCGCCGATACATTGGCGACGCCGCAGGAGCTTGTGCAGCTCTCCGATCTCGCACTGTCATTCGGTGATCGCAAACTCTCGCTGCGCATTGCCAAGACCGCGTCCCAGAGAAATATTCTCCTTCCCGAACGCGCATACCCCGTGGCCTATATGCCTGCCTTCACCGCCAAAGGCCCGCCGGCAGAAAAAGCACTCGTGTTCGGACTATCGCGTCAGGAAAGCGAATTCGACCCGCAGGCCCAAAGCCCTGTCGGCGCACGCGGCCTAATGCAGCTCATGCCGAACACGGCACGCATGGTCGCGCGGCAGATTGATGTGCCTTACTCCAGAGACCGGTTGACCAGTGACCCGGCCTACAACGCCATGCTGGGCTCAGCCCATTTGGGCGATCTCATTCAGGGATACAGCGGCTCCTACATCATGAGTGTCGCCGCCTATAACGCTGGCTCCTCACGCGTCAGCCAATGGCAGGACCAGTTCGGCGATCCGCGTTCGACCGCCGTTGATCCGATTGACTGGATTGAAAACATTCCGTTTTCCGAGACACGCAACTATGTCCAGCGCGTGATGGAAAATACCGAAGTGTACCGCACAAGACTGAGTGGCTCGGCCCAACCCATTCGCATCACTGACGATATCCAGCGCAATACAGGTGCGGTCATTTCAACGCCCGTGCCTGTCTCAGGCATGATCCCGCTCGCATCGCCACTGGCCCCTGCCGCAATTATGACGCCTGTGGTAGAAGACGACGAGCCATCCGCATTGAAAAAGCGACCACAAGCCAAACCATGACGAAGCCTAAGCCGAAACCCGCCGAGCCTGTGCGTGAAATTTTCTACACCTCGCAGGACGGGCTGCGCCTCTTTGCGCGCGACTACGGCAACCGTCTGTCGCGCCTCACACCGGTCATCTGCCTGCCGGGGCTCACACGCAATTCCAAGGATTTCGAGGCGCTCGCCAAACATCTCTCAGCAACACGGCGCGTGCTTTGCCCCGACCTGCGCGGTCGCGGCCGTTCGCAATATTGCGACAACTGGGCGGACTACACGCCACAGAACGAGATGCTCGATATTTTCGATCTGATGGCATCGGTCAGTATCCGCCACGCCATTTTCATCGGCACATCACGCGGTGGCATCATCACCATGCTCATGGCGGCGCAAAGACCAAATGTGGTGCGCGGCGCGATCCTCAATGACATCGGTCCAAAAGTCGAAATGGATGGGCTGAAGCGCATCGCCACCTATGCCGGCGTCATGGAAACACCGGCAAGCTGGACCGAGGCCGCTTTCAAACTCCGCATGATGAACGAGCGCGAGTTTCCGACGCTGAGCAGTGACGACTGGTACGATCAGGCACGCCGCACATATGCAGAAGAAGCAGGCGCGCCCAAGATGGACTACGACACGAAAATCGGCATCGGGTTGCGAAAGGGTCTGGAGGCGACAAGTGGACCGGCACCAGATATGTGGCCGCAGTTCAAGGCACTTGGCCATGTGCCTGCCCTCGTCATACGCGGCGAGAATTCCGATATTCTCAGCGCCAAGACGGTCGCCCGCATGGCCAGGGAACATCAAAACCTTGCGCAGGTGACCGTGAAAGACCGCGGCCATGTCCCCTTCCTCGACGAGCCCGAAGCCATGGCGGCGATAGATGCGTTCCTCGGCTCATTCTAACCCCGCCTGACGCGCAGCATTTTTGTGGCGCCGATCTGGAATTCAAAATCGACCGGCACAAGCTCTGCGTCGTGACCGTCTGCTTCCAGCGCCCGCATCACCACCGGCAAATGGCTTGAGGGCCGTCCGTCGAGGTTGATCAGGGGGAAGACGCGCACCTCGCCCGCAATGCGCAATGCCTCGCGCATCGACGCCAGATGAAACGCGCCATCAAGCTCGTCGCCATAGAGAAACAACAAATGCGAGATGAGCGCGACATCGAAAGAACCGTCGCCGCACGGCAATTGCGGCAAAGCACCGGCGATATAGCGAGACGCACCATGCATTGCAAAGTCGGCGAGGAAAAGCTCAAGCGCCGCACGACGACGCTGATGCACGAGCGGCTCCGACCCGTAGAACGCCCAGTTGAAGCGATAGGACGCGGCCCGCATACCCTCGCGCATCGCCTTGGCCGTGTTTTCAAACTGTGACGCAATCGCCTGACCATCAAAGGCATAGATCGGATCAACCGCCGTCACGCTGAAGCCCCGTGCGGGCGCCTCCGCCGCAAATGATGATGGTCCGCCGCCGATATCAAGAAGCCTTGTTCCGACCGGCAAATCGGTCAGCGCAAAATAAGCGTCGTACTCATCAAGTCGTCGCCCCCACGGCGCGATGCCATCAAGGTCGAATTCCTTGTGGTGCCGCGGTAGGAACGTTTGTGTCTCTGTCATTTTCTTCTCCGTTCAAATAGCCGGAGACCGCCCATGCCGGAGACGCGCTGTTTTCTGATCGGGACACAAAAAAGCCGCCTCCAAAACGGGGCGGCCAAACCGGAAAGTCGATATGCGACATCGTTGGGCCACCCGTCAGGTGGTCCACCACATGCCAAACATGCCGGACTTCGTTGTCATCAGTCTGATCCTCATCTCAGGCACATCCTGAGGATGCGGAAATTACGCCAATCCGACGCGTCTGCCAAGAAGGCTGCGACACATGGTCTGACGCGGATGGGGGCAGACGGCAAAAAGCAACGGAAATGCTATCAATACGCATCGAATTCAGTGGTTTAGCCCGCAATATGTGGGTATTTCCATACCAGAAGGATATTCCCCGACGGGATATCACAACCTGAACGTTATATTGCGATGCGGTGCACTTTTGTTGGCCGCGTGATGGCATTATATCCTGCGGGACCGTGCAGCCCCCCTGCAGCACCCCCGGTTCGGCCCCCATGCCAAACTCTACTTTTGCCCGGAGCACTCCATGTTGACGAAACGCATGATCATCATGCTCGCTGTGACAGCATCCATCATCGGCGCGATCTTTCTGTTCCTGTTCGTCAAGAGCATCTTCATCGGCAAGTTCCTGTCGCAGATGCAGAGCGCCCCGCAAACGGTATCGACCGTCGTGGCAGGTTACGAACAATGGGAACCGACAATCAGCGCGGTCGGCACGTTGAAGGCCCAGCGCGGCACAGACATCACGCCGCAGCTTTCGGGCATCGTCTCTGAAGTCTCCTTCCAGTCAGACAGCGACGTCAAAGAAGGTGACCTGCTCATCAGCTTTGCCGCCGAAGACGATATCGCCAAGTTAAAGGCACTCGACTCCTCCGTCGATCTCGCCCGCCTCACCTATAACCGCAGCCGCGAACTTGTGCGCAGCCGCGCCGTCAGCCAAGCGCAGCTCGACACAGCCACAGCCAATCTGAAGAACGCCGAAGCGCAAGTGGCAGCCCAACAGGCACTCGTCGACAAAAAACAAATCCGCGCGCCCTTCGACGGTCACGTCGGCATCCGTCTTGTCGATATCGGCCAGTTCCTGTCTGCCGGTCAGAAGGTCACAACATTGCAGGCGCTTGATCCGATCTTCGTGGACTTCACGCTGCCCCAGCGCGAAGTGCGGCTCGCGTCCGTCGGTCAAACCGTCAACATCACGACAGACGCCTACCCCGGCGAAACTTTCAGCGGCAAAATTCTGGCCCTTGATCCCAAGCTCGACCCTGTGACACGCAACATCGCGGTGCGCGCCGAACTCGCCAATGCGGATCGCAAATTATTGCCCGGCATGTTTGCTTCCGTTGTCGTGGTGACGGGTCAGACGGAAAAAAAGCTGACGCTGCCGCAAACCGCCATCACCTATAACCCCTATGGCGAAACTGTTTTCCTCGCCGTCGAGGGCACACCTGATGCCGAAGGCAAAGTTCCGCTCACCGCCCGGCAGAGATTTGTAAAGACCGGCACCACACGCGGCGACCAAGTCGCCATTGTCGAAGGCCTTTCCGAAGGTGACGTCGTTGTCAGTAGCGGCCAGCTCAAAATCAAGAACGACACGCCGCTCGCCATCAACAATGAAGCGCCACTCCCCAACGACGCTGCGCCCCAGCCGCAGGACCAGTAAGCACACATGAACTTTACAGACATCTTCATTCGCCGACCTGTGCTCGCCACCGTCGTGAGCTTGCTCATCCTCGTGCTCGGCCTGCGCTCGGTCTCGCTGCTGCCGGTGCTGCAATATCCGCGCACAGAAAACGCTGTGGTAACAGTGTCCACCACTTACTTCGGCGCGAGTGCCGATCTTGTGGCGGGCTTCATCACGACGCCGCTTGAAAATTCCATCGCTCAGGCCAACGGCATCGATTATATGAACTCGATCAGCTCGCCGAGCTCGTCGGTCATTCAGGTGCAGATCCGCTTGAACTATGACAGTGCCAAGGCACTGACGGAGATCAACACCCGCGTCAACGCGGTGCGCAATCAGCTTCCGACCGAAGCACAACAACCGGTCATCACCATCTCTGTCGGTGAAACCATCAACAGCATGTACATCGGCTTTTCGTCGGATGTGCTCGCCAACAACCAGATCAGCGACTATCTCCTACGCGTCGTCGCGCCAAAACTACAGGCCGTTGAGGGCGTACAACAAACAGAGTTTCTCGGCGAAAAGCGCTTTGCGCTGCGTGTCTGGATGGACCCCGACAAACTCTCTGCCTATGGCCTGACTGCCACAGACATTCGCACGGCCCTTGCCCGCAACAGCTTTCTGTCCGCATTGGGCTCGACCAAAGGCCAAATGGTGCAGGTTGATCTCACAGCCTCAACCAGCGCGGCATCGCTCGACGAATTCCGCAACCTGATCGTCAAAACCTCCAACGGCGCCTCCGTTCGCCTCGAAGACGTGGCCAATATCACGCTGGGTTCAGAAGACTACGAATCCGCGGGCTATTTCGACGGCAAGCCCTCCGTGCAAATCGGCATTAAGGTCGCACCGACAGCCAATCTTCTCGACGTGATGAAACGTGTCCGGAAAATTTTTCCCGATATTCAAAAACAGCTGCCCGAAGGCCTGAACGGCGCCATTGCTTATGACGCCACGAAATTCGTCAATAGCTCGATCAATGAAGTTGTGCGCACGCTCGTTGAAGCCCTCATCATTGTAACGCTTGTGGTCTTCGCCTTTCTCGGCTCGCCCCGCTCCGTCCTTATCCCGACACTCGCCATTCCGCTGTCCCTCATCGGCGCGTTCAGCTTCATGGTGTTGTTCGGCTTCTCGATCAATCTTCTGACTCTGTTGGCACTGGTCTTATCCATCGGACTTGTCGTGGACGACGCGATCATCGTCGTCGAAAACGTCAACCGGCATCTGGAAGCAGGTGAACCACCGGCCAAGGCGGCCAGTATGGCCGCTCGTGAATTGAGCGGCCCGATTATCACCATGACCATCGTGCTGATTGCCGTTTACATCCCGATCGGCTTCATGGGCGGGCTGACCGGCTCACTCTTCACCGAGTTTGCTTTCACACTTGTCGGTGCCGTGACCATATCTGCCATCGTCGCGCTGACGCTCTCTCCCATGATGTGCGCGCGCTTTCTGAAACCTCACAATGATCCCGATACGAGCGAATGGGAGAAGCGCCTCGTCAATTTCATCGACGACCGCTTCGAACGCCTGCGCAAAGGCTACCTGCGCCTGCTCCATTCGAGCCTCAACGAATTGCCAGTGGTCGCCGTCTTTGCCGGTATTGTCGTCGTCAGCATCTACTTCTTCTACGGCGCTTCCAAAACCGAACTTGCCCCGCAGGAAGATCAGGGCATCGTCATCGGCTTCATCACCAATGCACCCAATGCAACCTTGGCGCAGCGCCAGATCACGGCGGCCAAAGTGTTCAAGACCTATGCGACACATCCGGAAATGGATCATGTGTTTCAGGCCGCAGCCCCCTCGCAATCGGTTGCGGGCCTCGTCACCACGCCATGGGAAGAGCGGACTGTCTCGGCAACAGAACTTCAGAACAAATTGCAGGCCGAGCTGAGCCGCATCACGGAAGCACGCGTCGTCATGTTCCAGCCGCCGCCGCTGCCCGGTGCGCGCGGTCTGCCGGTTTCGCTCGTCATCCAGACAACCGAACCATTCGATCAACTATACGACGTGTCTCAGGACTTGCTGGCAAAGGTGCAGGCAAGCGGCAAGTTCATTTTCATTGATACGGACCTCAAGTTCGACAAGCCGCAAGCGGAACTCATCATCGACCGTGACAAGGTTGCCCAGATGGGCCTGACGATGAACGACGTCGGCGCAGCCATGTCGTCGATGCTTGGCGGCGGCTATGTCAATTACTTCAGCCTGTCTGGTCGTTCGTATAAGGTTATTCCGCAAGTTCAGCAAAAATATCGACTGAACATCGACCAACTTGCAAATTATCACATCCAGACAGCCACCGGCGCATCCGTGCCGCTGTCCACGATTGCACATTTCGAAACGAAGACCGTTCCGGAAACGCTCAATCATTTTCAGCAGCTGAATGCAGCGACACTTTCCGGCATGCCCACACCCGGCGTTACAACCGGCGACGCGCTGGCATATATCAGCGACCTTGCGACCAAGACCCTGCCGCAGGGCTATACAATCGACTATGCAGGTCCCTCGCGTCAGTTCATGCAGGAATCGAGCGCCATCGTCGTGACTTTCTTCTTCGCGCTGATCATCATCTTTCTAACACTGGCCGCGCAGTTTGAAAGTTTCCGCGATCCGATCATCATTCTGATCACGGTCCCCATGTCGATCTGCGGTGCCTTGCTGTTCATCGTCACCGGCATCGGCGGCGCGAGCCTCAATATCTACACGCAAGTGGGCCTCGTGACGCTCATCGGCCTGATCAGCAAGCACGGCATTCTCATCGTTGAGTTTGCCAATACACTTCAGGAAGAAGGCATGAGCAAACGTGAAGCCATTGAGGAAGCAACGAGCATCCGTCTGCGTCCGATCCTTATGACGACGGCGGCCATGGTGCTCGGCGTGTTGCCCCTCATTCTGGCCAGCGGCGCAGGTGCAGCTTCGCGTTACAACCTCGGCCTCGTCATCGCGACAGGGTTGGCCATCGGCACATTGTTCACGCTGTTTGTTGTGCCCGCCATGTACCTGATGCTTGCCGAAGAACATTCGGATGAAGACGAGGAAGACTTCGAAGGAGAAGACGGCACGCTCGCCAACGCCTGATCCCGGCTTTTGCAACCATCTCGCGGAAAAGCATCATTTGTGGCATGCTTTCCGCCATGGACCTCGCTCCGCAAACCGATTTCAGCCTGCGTAAGCCGCTGAAGTTCAATGTCGAAAACGCCGCTTTCAAGCGTGATCCGTTTCCGACACTTGGGGCAATGCGTGCGGCCGGTCCGGTCATTCCGATCAAATTCTCCTTCGTCGGCAAGGTCTGGGTTACAACCACACACGCCGCGACCCTTGGCATGGTCAAGGACAATGAGTTGTTCGTCCAAGAGGGCCGCAACGCTGGCAAAGCCGGTGTCGCGGGCATGACGTGGTGGATGCCAAAATCCATTAAGCTCCTCGCCAACAATATGCTGCTCAAAGACGAACCGGATCATCGTCGCCTCCGCAAACTTGTCGACCGCGCCTTCCAGCGTCGCGGCGTCATGGACATGCGGGCGGATATCGAAGCCCTCGCCGACAAATTGCTCGACGAAATACAACACGAGGCAAGGCCCGATCTGGCTAACGACTATTCCCGTCGCCTGCCATTGGAAGTGATCTGCGAGTTGCTGGGCATTCCCGATCAGGACCGGAAAATTTTTGGCGAATGGAGCCGGATGACCGCTTCGATCAGCGGGCCTTTTGGCCTGTTGAGAGCCATGAAACCCCTTTCAAAAATGATCGCCTATGTGCGCGTCCAGATCAACGAATGCCGGTTACATCCGCGCGACGGCCTCATCAGCGAACTTGTGTGCGCAGAGGACGAAGGCGAGAAGCTTGATGAAAACGAACTTGTGGCCATGGTCTTGCTGCTCTTGGTCGCAGGCTTCGAAACCACCACTCATCTCATCAACGACAGCATCATTGCGCTGGAACAGAACCCCGCGCAAAAGGCTTTCCTGTTAGCCGATCCGGCCGCAAGGATGGAGCGCAGCGTCGAGGAGCTGGCACGCTTCACCACGCCGGTGCAGTTGACGAAACCACGCTATGTTGCGCGCGACTGCACCTTCTTCGGTCAGCCCCTCAAGCGCGGCGATATCATCATGGCGTTTCTAGCCTCGGCGAATGCCGATCCTGCAGAGTTCAACAAACCGGATACGCTTGACCTCGAACGCTTTCCCAATCCGCATCTCGTTTTCAGTTCAGGCATTCATTTTTGCCTCGGCATGCAGCTTGCCCGTGTTGAAACACAAAGCGCGCTGAAGCAGCTCTATGAGCGATTCCCGAATTTGGAAATCATCGAACCGGACAGGCTCGTATGGATGGAACGTCTCGGGTTTCGCGGCGTGACCTCGCTCCCCGTGCGCCTGCGTTAGCTCATCAAGCCGAACTCTTTCAGAGCCGGAGCGAAATTGTCATTGCCATGGGAGGCGCGCGTCAACTTATAGAGGGCAAATCTTTGCAATCGCGTGAGGCGTAACCACGCCCCCCATTCAACAGCATGGATACCGGATGAGATCGCGAATTCCTGCAATTGGTCCGGCACGCGGGTCGGGCTATCCCACGGCAGGTTCGGTTCGGGCTGCAGATAAACAACGATCTGGCCGGTCTGTGCTTCGATGAGCGCTATAAGTTCATCGCGAAAGGCTTGAATTTGATCTTCCGTCAAGCAAAGCGTCTGCGCCAGCTCGGCTCTCTTTTCACGTCCGAAACGGCTCCATTGTTTGAGCGATAGTTTGATGCCGCACTGGTCGAGGTTGAAACGCACGACCATGGGGATGCACCGCATCGTGCCTGCAAAATCCCGTTCGAACTCAAAAATCATGAAGCATTCTCCATCTGCACCTGCGGCGCGTCACTCATCGCGGCGCCTGCATGTTCAAACATGAACGACACGCCGGTCTCCACATCGGCAAACACTTTGCCGACACCGATCAAAATCGGCTGATCGAGATCAAAGGCGACAATCCCTTTGGCAAGGTCGCGCAGATTGCACAACACGCGTGTTTCGTTTCGCCGTGTCAGAGCAGAAACGATAACGACCGGTGTGGCAGGCGAAGCGCCTTCGCGTATCAACCGGCGCGATAATTCACCGGACATACGTCCTCCCATATAGAAGATCGTTGTCGTGCGCGACTGCGCCAACGAGGCCCAATCAAGATCGTCGGGCAATGTGCCTTGCCGGTTGTGAGCAGTGACAAACCGGACCGACTGCGCATGGTCGCGATGGGTGAGCGACACACCGCAGGTCGCGGCCATGGCGAGCGCCGATGTCACGCCCGGCACAATAGCGACCGCTATGCCTTCGGCCCGCAGCGCCGTCATTTCCTCTCCGCCGCGACCAAAGATCATCGGATCACCGGACTTCAACCGCACAACATGATGTCCCGCTTTGGCAAGCGTTATCATCGTCGCGTTGATGTTATCCTGCCGGCAACTCCGGCGACCGCCGCGCTTGCCAACCAGCATTCGGCGCGCTTCTGTGCGCGCGAGCTGCAAAATCTCGTCGGACACAAGGTCGTCAAACAAAATGACGTCAGCTGACTGCAGGGCGCGCAGCGCCTTGATGGTCAGCAAATCAGGGTCGCCCGTCCCCGCTCCGACCAAAGTCACGCGACCCACGCCGCCCTTGGCCGAAAGCATACTTTCATTCGGCAGCGATGACACTATGCGCATCTATAAGTCCTTTGATTTCTGTCCGGCATGAGCCGCAATTCGTACCGGCCTTGAGCAAACGTCCGATAGCATCGACATCGCGGCACCCGCCGTTCGTGACGGCGGAGGTGATCTGGTTGACGCCAACCGAGAAACAAGCGCATACCGTCGCGCCACGATCCGGCTGGTCCGCACCCGCGCGTCCGGCGGCCACACGGTATCTCTCGCCCGCATTGGTGTGATCTTTAGACAGTTGTTCGACAGCCCATGAGCGCGAAACAGCGACGGGATGCGCTGAAAGAAAGACAGCGCCGGTCAGCACATCTCCGTCGAAAAAGGCAAACCGGTCGTGCCCCTGATCCCGGTCGCGATAAGCGAGCACAGGTGCGTCGTCTGATACGCCCACGATGGACCGAGCCAATGCCTCTGCATCATCCGTGCTCTGCACCGACGCCAATTCAACACGCCAGCCTCCGTCGCATACAGCGCGTGCCCAATAATCTGCCTTGATCCCGTCAGGTCTGGCACGACAAATGGCAAAGCCGTAGAGCTTGGCCGCCAGAGGACGAACATGAACGCGTGATGACTTCAAGGCTGGTTGACCCGAAACAGGATCGACCAACGGCGCGACCAGCACGTCCACCCGCGCCGCACTCGCGTGTTCGTCGGTCCAGTGCACGGGCACAAACACGGCTCCCGTTTGCACGCGGCGCGTCAGCAGCGCCCGCACAAGGATACGACCTTGTGCATTCGCGAGTTCCACCACGTCAGCGTCGGCTATGCCAAGACGCGTGGCGTCCGCCGGATTGATTTCGACAAAGGGTTCGGCCATATGCGCGGCAAGCCTGTTGCTCTTGCCCGTGCGCGTCATCGTGTGCCACTGATCACGGATGCGGCCGGTGTTGAGCGTAAAACTCAGATCGCCCGTCGTGTCGCTCACCTCTCCGGCTTTGATCGGGACAAATCTCGCCTTGCCGTCCGGCGTTGAGAATATGCCGTTGCCATAGATCCGCGATGCGTCCCTTGGTACGCCTTTGCGCCTCGGCCATTGGAAGGGGATAAGGTCGTCATAGGCGCGTGCCGTAATGTCGGCGTGAGCACCGATGTCCAGCGTTCGGGAGCCGTTATTTTCAAATCCCGTGAGCGACGCATACTCGGCAAAAATTTCATCCGGTCCCTGATAGGCAAAAGCCTTGTCGAAGCCCATGCGACAAGCGACTTCCGAAACGATCCACCAATCCGGCATCATCTCGCCAACCGGTGGCAGAAACTTTCTCTGACGTGAGATACGCCGCTCCGAATTGGTGACTGTGCCATCCTTCTCGCCCCAGCCTGTCGCCGGCAGGCGCACACCGGCCACAGCCATTGTGTCGGTGGTCGCCGAAATATCCGAGACGACAACGAAGGGACATGCCTTGAGAGCAGCCTTAACCGCATCGGCGTCGGGCATAGAGGCTACCGGATTTGTCGCCATGATCCAGAGCGCCTTGATCTTCCCCTCGCCCACGGCCTGAAACAAGTCAACGGCCTTCAGTCCGGCTTTCTGTGCAATGGCGGGTGATTGCCAAAAGCGTTGCACGCGATCACGATCGGCGGATTTTTCGAGTTCCATATGGGCGGCAAGCATATTGGCCAGACCACCAACCTCGCGTCCGCCCATGGCATTGGGTTGACCGGTCACCGAGAACGGCCCGCAACCCGCCTGCCCGACACGGCCCGTCGCCAGATGACAATTGATGATGGCGTTGACTTTATCCGTTCCGCTCGCCGATTGATTGACGCCCTGACTATAAACCGTCACCACTTTTTTCGTTTCGGCAAAAAGGCGGAAGAAATGTTGCATGTCATCGGTGGAAAGGCCCGTGCGCTCCAGCAGATGCGCCGCGGTCAGATGACGCGCCACGTCAACGGCATCGGAAAACCCTTCGGTGTGCCGGACGACATAGTCGGTATCGACATAGGCATTATTGGCAAGGTAGGCGAGCAACCCGTTGAACAATGCCGTGTCACCGTCTGCCTTGATCGGAAGATGCAAATCCGCAATCTCGGCCGTTGTCGTACGCCGCGGATCAATGAGCACGATCTTCATTTCCGGTCGGCTGGCCTTGGCCGCAGCAATGCGCTGAAACAATACCGGATGGCACCAGGCGAGATTGGATCCCGTCAGCACAATGAGATCGGCCTGTTCGAGGTCTTCATAATTGCCGGGCACAACATCCGCACCAAATGCGCGGCGGTGGCCTGCAACACTCGATGCCATGCACAGGCGCGAATTCGTGTCGATATTGGCCGAACCGATGAAACCCTTCATCAGCTTATTGGCGACGTAATAATCCTCCGTCAGCATCTGACCCGACACATAGAAGGCGACCGCGTCGGGTCCGTGTTCCTCAATCGTCTTTTTGAACGTGTCAGCGACAAGAGTAAGCGCCTTGTCCCATGAAACGCGTTCTCCGCCGATTTCCGGATGCAGAATGCGCCCATCAAGGCATACCGTTTCACCGAGCGCCGATCCTTTGGAGCAGAGCCGTCCAAAATTTGCCGGATGGTCGGGATCGCCCTTGACCGACACCTCACCTTTCGCATTCATCGAGGCAAGGACGCCGCAACCGACGCCGCAATAAGGGCAGGTTGTCTTGACCGATCCTGTGGCGTCCACCTCCATGCGTCAGCGCCCCTCGCCTGAAGGGAACGACAGGAATATGTCATCGCCGTCCAGCCGCACAGGGAACCGTGCGACTTTACCTTCGTCCGCGCCGCAAGCCTCGCCGGTATCAAGCGCGATCACCCAATTATGCAGCGGGCAGGTCACGCAATCACCGTGGACAATGCCTTGGCTCAACGGGCCGTTTTTATGCGGGCATTTATCTTCCAGCGCAAAGACACGATCATCATCCGTCCGGAAAACAGCAATCGTCATATGACCTGCCGCGATCCGGCGAGACCCTTGGCGAGGAATATCGCTCAACCCGCCGACACGCACCCAATCCATTGTCATCACGCTCATTGTGCGGCCTCCAGCGAGATTGTCGCCATGGGCTGGAACTCATGCTTATCCTTGCCCGACACACGCTCGGACCATGGGTCCACCTGAGCGAATTTCTGGGAATAAACAAAGCGGTCAAAATAGGCGCGGCGTTTTTCAACATCACCCATGATCTGTCGGCGAATTTCCTCAACGCCGACGCGCTTCGTCCACTTATAGATGCGTTCGAGATAGCGGGCCTGCTCGCGATACATCTGCACAAGCGCCACGATATGCTCGAGCGCCTCGTCCTCCGTCTCCACGTGTCCAAGTATTTCGGTTCCTTTGATGTCGAGACCGGCCGCACCGGCAAAGTGAATGTCAAAACCGGAATCGACGCAGACCACGCCCACGTCCTTGCATGTCGCTTCCGAGCAATTGCGCGGACATCCGGAAACAGCCATCTTCACTTTGGCAGGCGTCCACGATCCCCACATGAATTTCTCGATGCGGATGCCGAGACCGGTCGAGTCCTGCGTGCCGAAGCGGCACCAGTCTGTGCCCACACAGGTCTTCACCGTGCGCAGACCCTTGGCATAAGCATGACCGGAGACGAAACCTGCTAGGCCGAGATCCGCCCAGACGGCGGGCAGGTCTTCTTTTGTGATACCCAGCATGTCGATGCGCTGGCCACCGGTTACTTTGACGGCGGGAATATTGAACTTGTCCACCACGTCGGCGATGGCACGCAATTCCTTGGCACTTGTCATGCCACCCCACATGCGCGGCACGACAGAATAGGTTCCGTCCTTCTGGATATTGGCGTGTACGCGCTCATTGATAAAGCGCGACTGATAGTCGTCGGCATATTCGCCGGGCCAATTGCAAACGAGATAATAGTTGAGTGCCGGACGGCACTTGGCGCAGCCGCCGGATGTCGTCCAGTGCAATTCCTGCATGATGGCGGGAATGGTTTTCAGCTCTTTCGCCTTGATCAACCGACGCACGTCGTCGTGACCAAGGTCCGTGCAATTGCACATGGGCTGCACAGCGGCGGGGTTATAATCGCCGCCCAGTGACAGGCTCAGCAATTGTTCCACAAGCCCCGTGCAGCTTCCGCAAGAAGCGGACGCTTTCGTTTGCGCCCTCACGCCGTCGAGCGTCGTAATACCCTTCAATGTGACAGCCGAAGTGATCTGCCCTTTGCATATGCCGTTGCACCCGCAGATCTCTGCCTCATCCGGCAAGGCTGCAACGGCCGCCATAGGGTCCAGGGCGGCACCGCCCTGATAGGCCTGACCAAAAATCAACGTGTCGCGCATCTCGGAAATGTCAGTCGCGCTCTTCATCAGATCGAAGAACCATGGTCCGTCGCTCGCCTCGCCATACATGACCGCGCCGACCACGCGATCGTCTTTGAGGATAAGTCGCTTGTAAATGCCTGCTGTCGCGTCTCGCAGCACGATTTCCTCGCGGTCGTCACCTTCGGCAAAGTCACCCACGGAATAAAGATCGATGCCGGTCACCTTGAGCCGTGTTGCGGTCTGCGACGCCACGAAGTGTTGCGTCGTATCACCTCCCAGATGCGCGGCGGCAACGCCTGCCATCTGATAAAGCGGCGCGACAAGGCCGTAGCAAGTGCTGTTGATCTCCGCGCATTCACCGAGCGCATAGATGCGTTCATCACTCGTCTGCATCTGATCATTGACGACAATGCCGCGATTAACGGTGAGGCCTGCCTCTTTCGCCATTTGCGCGTTTGGCCGGATGCCGACCGCCATCACGACAAGGTCAGCCGGAATTTCCGTGCCGTCTTCAAGGCGCACGGCTTCAACCTTGCCGTTGCCTGTGATCTCTTTTGTATTGGCACCTGTGAGAACACGGATGCCGCGATCCTCAAGCGCCTTCTTCAGCAGATAGCCCGCCGAACTGTCGAGCTGGCGTTCCATCAGCGTCGGCATCAGATGAATGACCGTCACCGTCATGCCCTGCATCTGCAAACCGGCGGCAGCTTCAAGACCCAACAAACCGCCACCGATCACGACCGCGTGGCCACGGCCCTTTGCGGCGAGCAGCATGGCATGCACATCGTCGAGGTCGCGATAGGTGAGAACACCTGCGAGATTATGGCCGGGCACCGGAATGACAATCGGCACCGAACCTGTAGCGATCACCAGCTTGTCGTAAGGAGCCACTTCGCCATGCTCGGAACGCACGGTGCGCTTGGCACGGTCGATCTCGACGACCTTGTGGCTCTTGTAGAGCATGATGCCACGCTCGACGTACCAGCCGTCACCATGAATGATGATTTCTTCAAATGCTTTTTCGCCGGAGAGCACCGGCGACAGCAAAATGCGGTCATAATTGACGCGCGATTCCGCATTGAAAATCGTGACCTCATATTGATCCGGTGCGATTTCAAACAACCGCTCCAGCATTCTGCCGGGCGCCATGCCATTGCCGATGATGACGAGTTTCTCAGCCATATCCTTACTCCGCAGCTTCAATGTCTTTGCCGACAAACGTGTCTGATTTCTGAGCCCGCTTTTGCGTGATGGCTTCAAGCGTTTCTGCCGAGGGGTTGGCACCGCCCTCATAGGCTTCCAGAAAATCGAGCAGCTCTTCGCGATAGGCGTAATAATCGGGGTGAGCGAGCAAGCTCTTGCGCGAACGCGGACGCGGCAGATCGACTTTCATAATATTGCCAATCTTGGCGTTCGGTCCGTTGCTCATCATCACAACGCGGTCGGCCAGCAGGATCGCTTCATCAACGTCATGCGTCACGCAAATCGCCGTCACTTCGGTGCGCGTCCAGACGTCCATCAGCACGTCCTGCAACTCCCAGCGCGTCAGACTGTCCAACATGCCGAAAGGTTCATCGAGCAAAAGTAGCTTGGGTGACAGAGCAAAGGCGCGCGCAATTCCCACACGCTGCTTCATGCCGTTCGACAGATCCGCCGCGCGCTTGTGCATGGCGTCGCCGAGCCCAACGCGATGCAAATAATACTCGACGATGTCTTTGCGTTCGGCGGGAGTCGCATTGGGATAAACCCGGTCCACACCCAGAGCCACATTCTCGCGCGCCGTGAGCCAAGGCATCAGCGATGGTGCCTGAAACACAACAGCGCGGTCGGGACCGGCACCGACAACCTCGTGCCCGTCGAGAATGATGCCGCCCGATGAAATCGAATTCAGCCCCGCGATCATCGACATAACAGTGGATTTGCCGCAGCCCGAATGACCGATCAGCGAAATGAATTCGCCGCGCTTCATCTTGAGGTCGAACCCGTCCACCACAGTCAGCGGACCCTTGGGTGTTGGATAGACTTTGGTAACGCCGGAGAATTCGACATAGCCCTTGGTAATCGGCGAATGAGCCGCGTCCTCATAGGCCTTGGGGAGTTTGATCTTTGTGTTGTTCAGACGGATCGGCAAAACATCCGGCAGCATCAAGCCGTCGGGAATGCCGCTCACGCGGTCCGCACCCATATCCATCAGATATTTGGTGACAGCCGCACGCAACCGGATGAATTCCGCATCATGGTTCATCGCGCCACGTTCGCGCGGGCGCGCGATATTGACGTCAAAGGCAGGGCCGAGAGACGCACGCGGTCCGGGCTTCAGCGGAATAATCCGGTCGGCCAGCAGAATGGCTTCATCGACATCATTGGTGATGAGAACGATGGTTCGCTTTTCTTTCTGCGAAATCTCGGCGAACTCATCTTGCAACTTCGCCCGCGTCAGCGCGTCAAGCGCCGACAGAGGTTCATCAAGCAACAGGATTTCCGGCTGCATGGCAAGCGCACGGGCAACGGCCACACGCTGGCGCATTCCGCCTGACAACTCGCCGGGACGACGGTCAGCAGCATGGCTGAGCCCCACCATCTCGATATAATGCGTGACAAGCTTTGCCCGCTCAGCGCTTGATTTTTTGCGGAAGACACTATCAACGGCCAGCGCGATATTGCCGCGCACCGACAACCAAGGCATCAGCGAATAGGACTGGAACACAACGCCGCGCTCCGGCCCCGGACCTTTCACCGGCACACCTTTGAATTTGATCTCGCCGCTGTCGGGATCAATCAGCCCCGCGAGCGCCGAAATGAGCGTCGTCTTGCCCGAGCCGGAAAAACCGACAATGGCAATGAACTCGCCCTCCTCGACCGTCAGATTAATGTCTTCCAGCACATCGGTCCGCGACGCGCCGGAACCGTAGGATTTACAGAGACCATTGATCTCGAGAATACTCACTCGTGTCTCCTATCGGTTCGCTTGAAAAGTGAACGCCGTCTGCAGCGCGAACATGATGCGATCGAGAGCAAAACCAATGACGCCGATGGTCAACACGGCGACCATGATGCGGGCGAGCGAGTTGGACGAACCGTTCTGGAATTCATCCCAGACGAATTTTCCAAGTCCCGGATTTTGCGCGAGCATCTCGGCGGCAATCAGCACCATCCAACCGACACTGAGCGACAGGCGCAGGCCGGTGAAAATCAGCGGCAGAGCCGAAGGCAGCACCAGCTTGCGAATGGTTGTGAAAGTCGAAAGCTGTAACACCTTGCCGACGTTCATCAGATCCTTATCAATCGAGGCGACGCCCATCGCGGTGTTGATCAGCGTCGGCCAGAGCGAACAGAGCGTCACCGTGACTGCCGAGATCACCAGCGATTTCGGCAAGGCCTCACTGGCATCGACATAAACCGCCGAGACAATCATGGTGACAATCGGCAGCCATGCGAGCGGCGACACAGGCTTGAATATCTGGATCAGCGGATTCAATGCACCATTGACGGTACGACTGAGGCCGGACGCGATACCCACCGGCACGGCAATGAATGTCGCAATCAGAAAGCCGAGACCGACCGTCTTGAGCGAGGTGAGTATCTGGTCAAGATAGGTCGGTTGACCTGTGTAATCGTGATGACGCACGCGGTCGGGTTCACCCTGCGCGATGAAGGCCTCATTGCGCTCGGACTGGCGGGTATAGAAGTCCGCCTGCCGTTGACGGGCCGCCGCATAATCCTGCGCGAGGCTTTCAGCCTGTTCCCACACCTGTACAGGACCAGGGATCGCGCCCAGCGAGGTCGTCACCCGGGGCGCGAGAACGCCCCAGGCGACGAGGAACAGCGCGATGCCGATCAGCGGCACGAACAGACTTTCACGCAACACCACCATCTGTTCGCGCGGGCTGTCGCCTGCCGCCATCTTCAGCAATGGCACAATCCAGCCAAAGCCGAGAATGTCGAGCCAGCGGGAGGATTTGTTAAGCGCGGCAAAGAGCTTCTCGCGCTTTGGTCTTTGTGTTGCACCTGTTTCAGTCAGCATCGCCATGGGGGAGGTCCTTATGTATAGGGCGCGGGAGAATACAGACGTTCATTTCGCAACAATCTTTGTGCCGACGACCTGCTCTTTGCCCTTCAGGCCGAGCGTGAAGCTGTCGATGTAAGCATTGGGTGTGTGGCCGTCATAAGCGATGCCGTCGATGAAATCGGCCGTCGGCACTTTGTAGCCATCGCTGGTCCAGGGAAAGTCGTCGCTCTTTGCTTTGCCTTCATCCACCAAAGCGCGCGCGGCTTTGAGGTAGATGTCGGGCCGATAGACAGACTTCGCTGTATCCGCATACCAGGCATCGGGCTTGCTTGTGTCGATCTGTCCCCAGCGGCGCATCTGCGTGAGAAACCACACAGCGTCGGAATAAAAGGGATAGGTCGCATTGTAACGGAAGAAGACGTTGAAATCGGGAATGTCGCGCTTGTCGCCCTTTTCATATTCAAACGTGCCGGTCATCGAATTAGCGATCACGACGGCGTCCGCCCCGACATAGTTTGGCTTGGAGAGAATGCGCACGGCCTCAGCGCGGTTCGCGCCGTGGTCAGCGTCGAGCCATTCAGCCGCGCGGATCAGGGCCTTGGTGAGCGCGATCACCGTGTTGGGATTCTTCTCGGCAAATTCCGCCGTGATGCCGAAGACTTTTTCGGGATTGTTCTTCCAAATTTCCGTGTCGGTGATTACCGGCACACCGATACCTTTGAACACAGCCGCCTGGTTCCACGGCTCGCCGACGCAATAGCCGTCAATCGTGCCGGCTTCGAGCGTCGCGGGCATCTGAGGCGGCGGCGTTACGGAGAGCAGAACATCGGCGCCGATCTTGCCCGATGTGTCACCCGCCGAATAAAGCCCGGGGTTCAATCCGCCAGCGGCCAGCCAATAGCGCAAATAGTAGTTATGCGTCGAAACCGGAAAGACCATGCCCATGTTGAAGGACTTGCCGTCGGCCTTATATGCCGCCACGACCGGCTTCAGCGCGCTGGCCGGAATGGGATGTGCAGGCCTTCCGTCCGCCTGCATTTTAATATGCGGCTTCATCGCGTCCCAGACAGCATTCGACACGGTGATGCCATTGCCATTCAAGTCCATCGAGAAAGGCGTCACGATATGCGCTTTGGTGCCGAAGCCGATGGTGGCAGCCAGCGGCTGGCCCGCCAGCATATGCGCACCATCGAGCTGACCTGTGATGACGCGGTCGAGCAGGACTTTCCAGTTCGCCTGCGCTTCCAGCGTCACAAAAAGACCTTCGTCTTCGAAGAAACCCTTCTCATAAGCAATCGCCAGCGGTGCCATATCAGTGAGCTTGATGAAGCCGAGCTTCAATTGCTCTTTTTCGAGGCGCAGCGGTTCAGCCTTCACAGGTGTCGAAACAAAAAATCCCGCCGACAGGCTGAGCAACAATGCCGTCGCGCCGAGCAACAGCCCGCGCCGCTTTACCAAAACATTCGACAACTTCCCGCCAAACCTATCGCTCATCGGTTACTCCGCTTCCGCGTCTGCAAGACGCGTTTGAAAAACAAAAAAGCCGCCCGACTGAGACCACCGCCCGTCCAAGGGCGACACTTCAGTTCGGCGGCTTTGCCAACGTGAGCAGCATTCTTCGTTGAACGCGCTTATGCACGACCCGTCATGGGTCTGAAATACACAGAGCAGAATTCGTGCCAATCGCTCTGCCGCATCACATCCGGCGGAAAGCTGCGTCTTTCGGCATCGGACCTGCATCGCCGCGCCGACGGATTGCTTTGTAGCGCTGCACAAATAATAGGCGTCCAGACAGAAATTTATGCATCGCACCATTTTTCAACGCTCGATAGTCCCTGCCCCGCAGCAATTCGGTTCCGGCCAACACAAACGCCAAATTGACAGGCGCGAATTCAACGATAGGTTCGGCTTCATAGTGTTCAGGAGGCCAAACTGAAAATTGCTGTTGTTGACGAGAGTGCTGCCCGTGCGGAAGTGATCGCAGAAGGTCTGCGTGAAGCAGGCCTCACCGATGTGCACCTTCTCGTCGAACGCACCGGCCTCGTCGCGCGTCTGACCTCGCTCGCGCCGGATGTCATTCTCATCAATCTCGAAAACCCGCGCCGCGACATGCTGGAAGAAAGCTTCACCCTGTCGCGCGCACTGTCGCGCCCGATTGCCATGTTCGTCGATCAGACAGACGAGCGCGCCATTTCCGAAGCGGTGGATGCCGGCATCTCCGCCTATGTCGTCGATGGCATGCGCAAGGAGCGCATCAAACCCATTCTCGAACTTGCCGTCCGCCGGTTTCATGCCTTCGCCAGACTTCAGGGCGAATTGGCGGAAGCCAAATCCGCGCTCGCTGAACGCAAAACCGTAGACAAAGCGAAGATGTTGCTGATGAAACGCCGCAAGATTGACGAAGCGACGGCCTACGCGCTGTTGCGCAAGCAAGCCATGGACAGCGGCCGCCGCATCGCCGATGTCGCCGAAGCCCTGATCTCCGTCGAAGCCTTGCTCGGAGACCAGACATGACACATTTCAGAATTGGTTTTCTGCCGCTCGTCGATGCTGTCTTGCCGATTGTCGCCCATGAATCCGGCATCGCGCACAAACACGGCATCTCCATCGAGATGGTCAAAGACCCGAGCTGGGCCACCGTGCGCGACCGCCTCGTCTATGGCCAGACCGATGCCGCGCATCTCCTCGCACCACTCGCCATCGCGACCTCGCTCGGTCTCGACCAGACCAAGACGAGCACACCGCTCGCAGCGCCTTTCATGCTGGGGCTCAACGGTAACGCGATCACTGTCAGCCCCCGCGTCGCTACCCTGCTCGCCGCCGACCGCAACAGCTTTGCCGATGTAAAACAAACCGGCATGCGACTTGCCGCACTGGCAAAAACATCCGCCGCCGAAGGTCGCAAATTGCGCCTCGCCGTGGTGCATCGTCATTCAAGCCACAATTACATGTTGCGCTATTGGCTCGCGGCCAGCGGCTGCGATCCGGAAACCGATGTCGAAATCATTGTTGTGCCGCCGCCCTTCATCGCCGACGCGTTGAAAAGCGGTGAAGTGGATGGTTCATGTGTCGGCGAACCCTGGAGCAGCGTCGCCGTTGCCCGTGGTGTCGGCCAGATCATTGCCACCACGGCCCAGATATGGAGCCGCGGTGTCGAAAAACTTCTCGCCTTCCGCAAGAGCCTGCTCGATGAACGTCGAGACGAGGTGGAAGCACTGTTGCGGGCGCTCCACGAGGCCGGACACTTTGTCTCCGATCCCGCCAACGCGATGAATGTCGCTGACATACTGGCGCGACCCGCCTACATCGACCAGCCCGCCACCCTCATCGCACGTGCGCTCACAAACCGGCTGGCTCTCACACAGGACGACGCAGAGCAGCCTGTGAGAGACTTTCTTTTCCTGCATCAGGAAGCAGCCAATTTCCCGTGGCGCAGTCAGGCCATGTGGCTTTATTCCCAGATGGTGCGCTGGGGTCACGCACCGGGCACCGACGCAGGCTTTGCCGCTGCCGCGGATGTTTTCCGACCCGACATTTACCGTGCGGCGCTGGAAGGCACAGACGCCGTCATGCCGGGCGCCAGCGCCAAAGTCGAAGGCGCGATCCGCACCCCGACAGGCGCGTCTACCGTCAGTGGACGTCTTATTCTTGGGCCCGACAGCTTCTTTGACGGGCGCAATTTCGATCCCGACAAGCCGATGGATTATCTGGCAGCGCAGACACAGTGACGACTTATTTTTGTTGCGTCGCAAAATTCCCCTTGCGGTGCAACACGATTTTGTGAAACGTTTATGACGCACAGATAGCAATGTCTGAAACATAGAGGCGGACCACCCCCAATGATGGGGATCATGTCTACCTTCCGGCAATGATGCCGCCCGAACCGGTTTGTATGAACCGCCGTTCGAGGCGGTTTTTTTGCGTCCGGTGCATTGATTTGTACCCGGACGAACGAGACCTGCTGCGCGTTTTTCAAATTTTCCTTCTGCCCCGGGGGCTTCAATGAAGACACATAGACATCAAGATCAGTTCAAATCGGTGAACGCATCTGGACTACTTTCGCACCTTTCCGGTCCAAAGCTGGCCGTAGGCTTCATCGGCATACTCACAGCCCTGCAAACACCGGCACAGGCGGCAGACCCGGTTTGGACACCGCTTCTCGACGCTCGCCTGCGCTACGAAAATGTCGATCAAACCGGCTTTGCCAAAGATGCAGACGCCACCACCGCGCGGTTGCGCGCCGGATTGCAATTCACCAACGGCGATGTGTCGATCCTCGGCGAAGCAGAAGGCACATTGGCGCTCAGCGAGCGCTACAACAGCACAACCAACGGCAAGACGGCTTATCCCGTTGTTGCAGACCCCGAAAATGCCGAACTCAACCGGTTGCAAATCCAATACACGGGCATCGACAAAACCACCTTCACGGTCGGCCGCCAGCGCATCAATATCGACGACCAGCGTTTTGTGGGCAGCGTCGGTTGGCGTCAAAACGAGCAGACATTTGATGCCATCCGCGTCGAGAGCACGGCGCTCGGCCCCCTCAAGGCTGACGTGACATACAGCTGGGCCAACCGCACCATCTTCGGCTACGACAGCCCTATCCAGTCTATTTCCGGCAGCAATGTGTTTGCCACGCTGAGCGCGGACATCAGCATGGTCACGCTCGAAGGCTTCACCTTCCTTGTTGATCAGGACGAATTCGGCAGGCGTCAGTTTTCAAGCCAGACATATGGTCTGCGCGCATCAGGCAAATTCGATCTGGCAACCGACACATCTCTTGCGCTCGCGGCAGGCTATGCAACGCAGGCCGATTGGAAAAACAATCCCAATGACTACAAGGCCGACTACTGGCTAGCCGATGCTTCACTCACCCTCGGCAAGTTCGGCCTCAACGCGAATTACGAAATTCTCGGCGCAGACACCGGCGCGGCGAACACCAGTTTCCAGACGCCGCTCGCCACTTTGCATAAATTTCAGGGGTGGGCCGACAAATTCCTGACAACACCCGCCAACGGTATCCGCGATCTTCAGGGTGGTGCGAGTTATGCGCCGGGCAAGATCGGCATTCTCGGGCCGGTCAAATTCGTGGTGGCTTACCACCAGTTCGACAGCGACATCGGCTCCAGCCATTACGGCAACGAGTGGGATGCCCAGATCGTTATCAAGCCCCGTCCCGACACAACCGTCATCGCAAAGTTTGCCGACTATAAGTCCGACACGTTTGCGACAGACACGCAGAAAATATGGATAGAGATCGGTTACGCCTTATGACGTTTCCTCACGATACGTTGCAATAGCGGGCCGGTGCCGGCCCCCAATTGAAAGTTCCGGCACCGGTCACCATCACTCATCGTCCAAAAGTCTTTTCAGATCATCCGGCGAATTCACATTGTGCAGCGGCAGGGGTTCGGCAATCTTCCTGACCGCGACGTGATCAAGCCAAAGATGAAATGCGCCATTCCCGGCTGATGCGAGATAAGTATCGAGCGTCCCGCTCAGATGCGCAGGCCAATAGCCGATCAGATGCTGTTCGGCAAAAACTGCAGGCTCTGTCCCCGACAATAATTCAACGAGATTGGCAGGCAGCGGTAGGACATCGACGGGGACCGTGATCACCGCATCGAACGCATGGTCACTGGCATATGCCAATGCACCGTTCAACCCGCCGAGCGGCCCCATGCCGGCTTTCGGACGATCATCAACCCGTTCGATATCCCGCCAATTGCGGCCACAAATAACAAGTTGATCGACCTGCTTGGAAAGGATCGCTGTGACATGATCAAGCATGGGCACGCCATCAATGATCGCCTCGGCTTTATCTTGGCCAAAACGCCTCGACTGACCGCCCGCCAAAATTGCGCCCAGAACTTTCATTCCGCACCTTGCAAATACACAGCAGCAAAGGACCTGCCACTTTGTCCAAGATCATTTTAGCATCGATTATATTGGGCGACCATCGAACGACACGTCGCCGCTCCGGCGCGAGAAACGCACCGGAGCGGGCTTGGTTCTATCGGTCAGAGACGGCCGAGAAGGAGCAAGACAAGGAGGACGACGAGAACGACACCCAAACCGCCGCTCGGAAAATAGCCCCAGTTAGCGCTGTGCGGCCAAGCAGGGATGACGCCGACGAGGGCCAGAATAATTACGATCAGCAGAATTGTACCAAGAGACATGATCTATTCCTCAAAATGATTGAGGCACAGAATAAACCGATCCGGTAAATCATCTAAAGGATCGGGAAATACTCACGACTCCGGGTCACCTGCATTGCCGGAGGCCGCAGCAACGGCCAAACGAGCCAATGCCGGAAGCGACTTCGACCCTGTCTTCTTCATAATCGCGGCTCGATGATTTTCAACCGTTCGCTGACTGATACCGAGATCTGCCGCAATGTTCTTGCTCGGATGACCCGCCAGAACCATGTCCATGATCTCGCGCTGCCGTGACGTCAGTCCGGCCAAATGATCGACGGCGCTTTGCCGCCAGACGTGCAGCTTGGTTTCGTCCCGTGACAGTTCCAACGCATGATCGATGCCTGCGATGAGCGCGGGCGCACCAATCGGTTTCTCGATAAAATCGAGGGCTCCGGCCTTCATTGCTTCCACCACCATCGGCACATCGCTGTTGCCTGTGATCATGATGGCCGGAAGCTGATACCCCAGATCGTTCAACTGACGCAGGAGATCGAGCCCGCTCATGCCAGGCAGATAGGCGTCTACCAGCAGACAGGCTTCACCACCGGGGTGGTAGGCATCCAAAAAAGCTTCGCAGGTTGAGAAATCAACGACCGTGCGACCGTCATCCTCCAGCACACTGCGAATGGCGCCGCGAATATGAGCGTCATCATCAACAACATAGACAGTGGGCAGCGTGATATCCGAAGCGGTTGCAGCCGGATTTGGTGTATGCGGGGCGGAAACCACATGCGCAACCGGCAAAAGCCGCAATATCGTCTCAGTCAACTCGCCGAGTTTCACCGGCTTGTTCAACTGCACGCAATTCTGAAGTGCGATGCTTCGCAACGTACCGGTCGATATGTCGCCGGTCAGAATAATGACGGGGACTTCCCGACGCATCTTGGCGCGCAGATTGGCCGCCACCTGAAGACCGTCCATTCCGTTCGGCAGATTGTAGTCAGCGAGAAGCAGGTCGGGCCTGATAGCACCGCGATTGACAAGATCAAGGCCCGCCAGACCGTCTGGCGCACTTGTGACGCGATGACCTTCGCTGATAAGCAGAAGTTCAAGAAGTTCACGCACTTCGGCATCATCCTCAACGACGAGGATTGTACCGCCACGCTGAATTTCGGCGACCGGCACTTCAACGGCGACCTGCAAAACTTTCTCGGGTTCGACCGCGTCTTCTGCCGGCTCATAAGCCACATCAACAGAAAATATCGACCCCCGCCCCAGTTGCGAACTGACGTGAATATTGTGCCCGAGCATTTCGCCGAGGCGACGGACAATCGAAAGACCAAGCCCCAACCCGCGGCCACGTTCACGCGCGACATTGTCGAGCTGGTGATACTCTTCAAAGATTGCTTCGTATTCGCCTTCCGGAATGCCGATGCCGGTATCGAGCACCTGAACGCTCAGCATGTCCTTGTGGCGACGACAACCCAGCAACACCTTGCCGCTCGCCGTGTATTTCAACGCATTCGACAGCAGATTGCGGATCATCTGACCAAGAAGATGCGGATCGCTATGGACCGAAAGACCGCATGACACAACGTGGAACGACAGATCTTGCGCCTCGGCGGTATAGGTGAATTCCTCACGCAGGCGGTGCAGCAGATCATCGACCGGGAATGTCACCATCTCGGCAGAAACCGTACCCGCCTCGATCTGGTTCAGGTCAAGGAGTGTGTTCAGCATGCTCGACATGGCACCCAGCGTGCCATCGAGGCGTGCAACAAGCTTTTGCTCGGCTTCGCCCACCACAGTCTTCGCCAGCAATCCCTGAAGTAAGGCCAGTGTTTGCAATGGTTGGCGCAGATCGTGGCTCGCGGCAGCCAGAAACCGCGACTTCGCCATGTTCGCAAGATCGGCTTGTTGTTTCGCGGCTTCCAGCGCCCCCGCGATGCGCTTGCGATCAGAGATGTCGGTGAAGGTAATAACGACACCCTCGACGCCGTCTTCATGCGTGCGGTACGGCAAGATGCGGCGGATGAACCAGACACCACTCAACGCTTCGACTTCGCGCTCTATAGGTACAAGCGTTTCCAGCACCATCCGCGCGTCGGTAGGTAGCTCATGGTCGGCCGTCAGTGAATGAAGATCGGCAAGCGGGCGCCCGATGTCGCCGGGAATGACGTTAAAGAGTGACTTCGTCGCTGGCGTGAAAAACCGGATGTTGAGATGAATGTCGAGAAAAAGTGTCGCGACGTCAGTACTGTAAAGGACATTCTGCAGATCGTTGGAGGTCGTGCGCTGGCGTTCAAGTGTTTCCTGCAACTGACTGTTTAGCGCCGTCAGCTCCTCGTTGAGAGATTGCAGTTCCTCTTGCGACGTCAGCAGTTCCTCGTTGGTCGATTGATATTCTTCGTTGACCGACAAGGCCTCTTCGTTGATGGCCTTCTGGTCTTCGCTTGAGATTTCAAGATCGCGCATTGCGCCTTGCAGCTCGCCTCTGACGCCATCAAGCTCAAGTTCGAGTTCGGAAACACGCGAAGCTTCAAGCGGTGTAACCGGGCGATGAACCGACTGCTCGTGCTTCGGCTCGTCGATGAAACAGACGAGCAGAAGGTCTTCTCCATCGTTCGGCACCGGCTGCACGTCAATGCGGAAGCGGATGTTGTCGCCGTTATTGTCCACTCTGCCACCTGCGACCACAATGCTCGCATTTTCGCGGATGGCACGCTGGATCGCCGAACGAAGCTTGCTGGCCAGCCCTTGCCGCGCCATTGAGAGGAGATCATGCGACGGATGACCGGGCGCCACATGCAAATAGCGGTCGATCGGTCCGACCGAGTGCAGGCACTCATGCTTGTGATTGATCAACACAGCGGCGGGCGCATAAGTGTCCATCACAAGTCGGCGACAGAGGTCTGCGAACACCGCTTGGCGCGACGGCGCGTGGCCCTGACCGGGACGGGCGGGAACCCGCATGCCGCCACCGGCACTCAGCGAAAATCCGAAGTTCTCCAGACGCTCGTCGCCAATCTTGCGATAAATCCGTTCAGCCTTGGAGATGACCTTAAAGCGGCCCTCAGTATTGGTAATTGTTTCCGAGCCGCCGAGCAGCAGCGCCCCGCCCTCGCGCAAGGCGAAGTGGAAGATTGAAATGGCGCGGGCCTGTGCTTCCGGACGCAGGTAAATCAGAAGGTTGCGGCAGGTCACGAGGTCGAGACGCGAAAACGGCGGATCGACCAATATGTCCTGCACGGTAAAGACAACAGCAGCACGCAACTCCGGCGAGACCCTATAGCCCTGCTCCTCCCGCTGAAAAAAGCGGGCAAGTCGTTCAGGCGAAATATCCGCCTCGATCGAGTGGGGATAGAGGCCTTCTCTGGCCGTCGCCACCGCATCAGGGTCTACGTCAGACGCAAAAACTTGCAATTTCACGTCATGGTCGGCTGTCGCAATTTCCTCGCGAAAAATCATTGCGAGCGAATAAGCTTCCTCGCCCGTACTGCAACCGGCGATCCAGATACGCAAAGGATGGTCCGGTGCCTGCTTGCTCACAAGCTCAGGCACGATCCGGTCTGCCATCAGGTCGAACACGGCCCCGTCACGGAAAAAAGAAGTAACGTTGATGAGCAAATCCTGCGAGAGCAATTCCCGCTCGTCGGCGTCGTGAAGCAGAATGTCGAGATATTGCTCCATATCGCTGATTTCGACCGACGAGAGCGTCATACGTCGTTCAATACGGCGCTTCAGCGTGCCGCGCTTGTATAGAGTGAAATCATGCGCGGTCTTTTCACGCAGAAGTTCAATGATCTCCGGCACGCGGTCACGCGGCATATCCGGCAATATCTCGCCTTCCTCTGCAAAGGCCAGCCGCATGCTTCGGCTATGCTCAATCAGTTTCTCAGCGATTTCGTCGACAGGCAGCACATGGTCGGCAAGGCCGGTGATGATGGCATTCCGCGGCATCCCGTCATAACCCGCTTCTTTCGGATCCTGCACAATAACGAGACCATTCTTCGCCTTGATCGCCTTCAGTCCGGCGCTGCCGTCTGTGCCGGTGCCCGACAGCACAACACAAACAGCACGTTTGCCGTATTCATCAGCCATTGAGTGCAACAGGAAGTCGAACGGCAACCGCGCTCCGTGGCGCGCCTTGGGTTGCGACAGATGGATAGCGCCGCCAAGAACCGACAGGTAGGCACCCGGCGGAATAACGTAAAGATGATCGCGCTCAAGCAGCATGCCGTCCGTTGCCTGCACCACAGACATCGACGTGAAGGCGGTGAGCAACCCGACCATCATGCTTTCATGGGTCGGATCAAGATGCTGAACGAGAATGAACGCCATGCCTGTATTCTTCGGCAAAGCCCGCACCATCTTACGACAGGCATCGAGCCCGCCTGCTGAGGCACCGATGCCGACAATGGCAAAGCCTTCGGATGAGGGCGACTTGCTGGATGCGGGAATGGCAGGTTTGCCCGCTCGTGCTTTGGCCGGGGCGGCCTGCGGCGGACGATTTGTCGGCATTTCATTTTTACTCAAGGCACCGCTCACCAATGGGAGGCGCTTGCGGATGTTACCATCAATTCATGGTGGCAACTAACTTGCCCAATATCGGCCCGTTCTCGCCGCTTTGGACCGCAATCGGGACCGCTGAGTAGTTTCCGATCCTGCCAGGCATGAGACATCACGCGTAATGTCCACGGAAGATACAGGGGACCAGTTCCGATAAAAGGAACGCGGAAGCACCCAACCCGCTCATCTCTATCTCTGCCCGTTTGGCAGACTGTGGCCTCGCCACGGTCAATGCCAAGCCGTAACATTAGAACTGGACCACATAGATGACAAAACTTCGCAATATTTTTCTCGCCACCTCCCTCTCCGTTGCAACGATGACAGGTGCCATTGCCACAGTCAGCACGTTCAGCAGCGCAAATGCCGCAACGGCAGAAGACCTCAACACAGATGCCGATCAGGCATTGGCTAAACTGTACAAATCCAGCCCCCTTGCTGAGCAGATCTCCAAGAAGGCAGTCGCCGTTCTCGTCTTTCCGAATGTCGTAAAGGCCGGTCTTGTTTTCGGCGGTGCTTATGGCGAAGGCGTGCTGCAGCAGAACCACAAGGTCGACAGCTACTACAATTCCGTCACGGGCTCATGGGGCCTGCAGGCCGGTGCGCAGTCCTACGGCTATGCCGTGTTCCTGATGAACTCCACAGCCGTCAAGTACCTGCATGAATCACATGGCTGGGAAATTGGCGTCGGCCCGACTGTTGTCATCGTCGACGACGGTATTGCGAAAAACCTCTCGACCTCGACACTCAAAGATGACGCCTACGCCTTCATCTTTGACCAGCAGGGCCTGATGGCCGGTGTCAGCATCGAAGGCACGAAGATTTCGAAGATCAAACGTTGATCCGATAAGTTTGACCAAACACATTGACCTCGTCCACCCTCACACGGGTGGGCGGGGTCAAGACGTTTCGGAACGACCGCAAACCCGATAACCTCAGGTTTCCAGGGAGGTGATACACCCCTCCTCCGTCAGACATCGGAGCGCCATGTGCTTACAGCCCGCCTCTTTCTCTCGTCTTTCGCCCTGTGCGGCGTAATTGCCTGCGGGACAGTGCCGTCCTATGACGCGTTGATCGAAAAGCATGTCAGCTCTACTGACCACCCCAAGATCGCAGGCGCGCACGGTCCACTCAGCACGAGGCAGACCAAAGCCATTCTCGCCCGTCTGCGCGCATCCGACCCGAATGCCGACATTCTTCAGCGGCATCTCGTGATCGAGCAGAACGTCTCCGGGACCCCGATCGTTGCAGGCAACAGAACGCGCCTGCTTCGTGATGGACGCGAGACATTCAAAGCCATTTTCACTGCCATTCGCGGCGCTCGCCACCATATCAACCTCGAATACTATATTTTTGAAGACGTCGAGGTTGACGGTGAGCACATCGTAGATCTCCTGATCGCCAAGCGTGCGTCAGGCGTTGCAGTCAATATCATCTATGACAGCTACGGATCGGGCCAGACGCCGGCCGAAGTCTTTACAAGACTGGCGGACGCCGGCGTCATACTCATGGAATTTCGCCCCCTCAATCCGCTCAAATCCATTTCCGACTACTCGATCAATGATCGTGACCATCGCAAGATCATGGTCGTGGACGGCAAGATCGGAATCGTCGGCGGCGTCAATCTGAGCAAAACCTATCAAAGCCGCATACCCGGAGCGAAACCGCCGCCCGGCGGCGCACCGGAAACATGGCGTGATACCGATCTCGAAATCCGCGGACCGGCTGTGTCGCAATTGCAGGACTTGTTTCTCCAACATTGGGAACAGCAAAATGGACCGACCATGGATAAGGCTCTGTACTATCCGGCCCAACAGGCCATCGGCTATGAGCTCGTCCGTATCATCGGCAGTTCGCCTGACGACCCCATCCCGCGATACTATGTGACACTCCTCTCTGCGATGCGCAGTGCGGAGGAAAGCATCTGGATTAGCGCGGCCTATTTCGTGCCGACACCTGACGAAAAAGACGAGTTGATGGAAGCGGCAGGACGCGGCATCGACGTCCGGTTGCTGCTACCCGCCCACAGCGATTCCCAATTGGTTCTCAGTGTAGGGCAATCGCACTATTCGGCCTTGCTCAAAGCCGGTATCAAAATCTATGAGCATCAGGACGATATTTTACACTCCAAAACGGCCGTCATTGACGGTGTTTGGAGCGTCGTCGGCTCATCAAACCTTGATCCGCGCAGCATCCTTTTCAACGATGAAGTCGATGCCGTGGTGCTGGGTACGTCAACCGGTCGCGCCCTTCAGGAAATGTTCAAGGACGATCAGGCGTCAGCCAAACAGCTTGACCTCGAATCATGGTCACAGCGCCCGCTTCTGCGGAAATTAAACGAGCTTTATTCGCGTATATGGGAATCGCTGCTCTGAGTAACTCAGAATGAACCCTGAGTAGTTCCCGAACCTGTCCTGAATGCGGGAAATAATGCACGAATGGTGCAATGGCAAAAATTGCCATGCGACCTCAACCTCAGGACATCCCTATGAACAACATCGTTATCACCGGCGCAGTCATCGTCTTGTTGGGTATTCTCGGACTAGCTGTTCCGGCATTTACCACCCAATCAACTGAAGACATTGCGCAAATCGGCGATCTCAAAATTCAGACCACCGAAAAGACGTCACACAATATCTCACCCTACATCAGCGGCGGCATTGTCGTTCTCGGTCTCCTTGTCATGGGCGGCGGAGCGACCCGACGCAACGGACGCACCAATTCTTGACAGGTAATTGCTTCTTCGATCCACGCCGCTGCCTCACCCGCAGCGGCATTTTTCTTTGTACTGAGATGGTGCGAAAAACGTCTTCTCTTTTCTGAGTACATTCCGTGCCTGCCGGACAAGCGCACAACAACCTAACGTTCCAATACACCAATGGAACCTTCCGTCGCACCGACGCCCAGGAACATCATTGGCATCCGCAGTATTCGTCGAACATCAAACGACGATACTGCCACAGGAGACGAAGCCATGATCAGATCAAATAATTGGGACATATCCTTCGCGTCCACAGTCGGCGCCTTCCTCGGCGCGACTTACACACTCATCATGTGTGGCATTTCCAATCTGCTTTCCGTTCCGTCAATGAGCATTGTTCTGATTGCCATTGTTATCGGTGCGACGTTTGGCGCAGGCATCCTCGGCGGCATTGCCGTTCTTCTCAACTATGTGCGCTCGCTCGGAACACCTGACATCAAACAAGCAGCTTAACTACTCCTTTTGATTACCATTCATTCGACGTTTATTTTACGGGGATGACTCTGTGTCATCTGCACATTTAAGGAAAAAATATGAAGAAAATTATTCGTGCAACGATTGTGATGGTCGGTTTGGCAAGCGCCGGATTGGCAATGACAAGCACCCCTGGTTTAGCTGGCGTTTCTATCAATCTGGATTTCGGCAGCGTCGCTACCGGTTATCAGGATGGATACTGGGACAACAATCATCATTGGCACAATTGGCGCAGCGACGAAGAAATGCATCAGTATCGCGCCAAGCACGGACACAAATATAACAATTGGAAGCGCAGCGGAAAGCAAGACCGCGGACACTACAAAGTGCGCGACCGTCGCCATGAAACCCGACATGACAATGGACGCCACAATGGTTGGAAACAGTAACCATTCAATTCCAATGATCACGAAAATCCGCTCAGCGGCGATCGTGGTCTGTCTCTCAGCTTTCGCCGCGTCGGCTCTTCTTGGCGCAGCGAAAGCCGATGACCACACCCGCTACTATCAGGTCGAGCACCCGCGCTATGGCAATATCGGCACCTATGCCTATTCGATAGATAAGTCGGATGGCGAAGTGCGTACAGAGGCCCAGCTCCGTGTCGCGATCACGGTTATGGGCTTCGTCATATATCGACAGGACGCCGATCAGGTCGAAGTCTTCCGCAATGACACACTCGTCTCGTTTCAAAGTGTCACGACAACGAACGGGCAGCAGGCACTCACATATGGCATTGCCAAGGCTGGCCGTTTCCAGGTGACAACAGCCTCAGGCGTAAGTTCTGCACCGGCACACGTTCTGCCGTCCGATCCGTGGTTGCTTAAACGCGTCGGCACCGGCGTTGTCGTCTCAACCAAATCAGGCTTGATCGAAGATGTCGAAGTCACCGGCGGCGAGACAGAGATTGTATTGCTCGACGTCGGTCCGGTGTCCACACGCCACTTTCATGTGCGTGCCGGAACACAAATCAACAAATGGGAAGTCTGGCTCGATCAATACGGCTCGCCGGTCAAGTTCCGCAGTCTTGAAGATGGAACACCAATCGACTTCATCCTTTCATCGACCACCGTACCAACATCCGACCTGTTCGGTCTGGCCGGCGGTCCGGTCCGTCAGAACGAGTAGATTCCGAACGTTCCCGCAAATGAGTGAAAGTGACAATATCTTTGAGGTCACAGCTTGTTCTGATATGTGGCGTGACTAGCGAAACTCCCGGACTCAGCCCCCCCTGCCCCCCGCTGTCCGGGAGTTTCGCACTCATTTGGGAGGCACCGCATTTGGGCCACAACGTCCGCTACACACGTCCTGAAACACGCGCCACTATCGCGCGCATCTTCGTTCCGACGGATGAAGAAATGCCGAGGCAAATTCGCCGCTTGAAAATGCTTGGGTATACGATCGTTGACATTGACCCGCCACTTCGTGACCTTAGACCTACACTTGTGAGCGTCACGGAGATGCGTGGTTGACATCCGCCCTGCCAAACGAACCCGAAGAAGTCGTCCAGCCTGAATCGCCAGCCCCGGTTCAGCAGCGCACAGTCATACAACTTCCCGAAGATATGAAGGTCGTCACGCTGGTCGGGATATTCGGCCTGTTGCTTCTCTTCGCGCTTTATTTCACGAAGGCGATCGTCATGCCGATCGTTTTCGCCTTTATCCTCTATCTGATGCTGCAACCCGGCATGCGCGTGTTCGCCCGTCTGCACATTCCGAAATTCATAGGTGCACTCGTCATTGTCTCTATGCTCTTTGGCAGCTTGGGCACGCTCGGCTATACGCTCGTTGATCCGGCCACGAGCTGGATCGCCAAAGCGCCAGAAAGCATATCGCGCCTTGAGCAGCGTCTCTCATCAGTCAAAAAATCTGTCGCCAATGTTCAGCAAGCCACCAGCAAAGTGGAAAAGATAGCGGCGGGCCCTGCATCGGGTGTCCGCGAGGTGACCGTTGCCGGACCCAATCTCAGCAGCTTCCTTTTCGACGGCACCATGGCGCTGATCGTCGGCGGCCTTACGACTTTGGTCTTGCTGTATTTTTTGCTGGTGTCAGGTGATCTCTTCCTGCGCCGCCTCGTCGAAATTATGCCGACGCTCAAAAATAAGAAGCAGGCAGTCGATATCGCGCGCGAAATCGAGAACAATATTTCCGGCTATCTCGTGACTATCAGTCTGATGAATCTCGCCGTCGGCGTCGCGACCGGCATTGCCGCCTATCTTTGCGGCCTGTCCGATCCGATCCTCTGGGGCGCGATGGCCTTCTTGCTGAACTACATCCCGATTCTGGGACCTCTCTTCGGCGTCGCCATCATCTTCTTTGTCGGCATGCTCACCTTTCCCACGATCTGGCAGGCATTCGTGCCGGCGGGCATTTATCTCGTCATCCATTTTGTCGAGAGCGAAACCGTGACACCCATCCTGCTTGCGCGGCGCTTCGCACTCAATCCGGTGCTCATCATCGTCGCCATCGTTTTCTGGTACTGGATGTGGGGAACAGCCGGTGCGCTACTGGCTGTGCCGATGCTCGCCGCCTGCAAAATCATCTGCGACCGCGTCGGCCCCCTCATGGCACTCGGACATTTTCTCGGCAGCGACGCACGCAGCTGACGGCGGCCCGATTCACGCGCAAAACTGCGGCCGCGCCAAGAGACGCGCCACTTATTCTTTTAGTTTCAATAAGTTACGAGGAAGTTTTGGCGGAGACGGAGGGATTCGAACCCTCGATACGCCTTGACAGCGTATAACGGTTTAGCAAACCGTCGCCTTCAGCCACTCGGCCACGTCTCCGTGCCCCGTGTATGCCCAAGATTAGGCGCGGCATCAAGGGGGAACTCCCTGAAACAGGGGCCGGAACCCCTAATTTCTCAACCCCGGTAGCGAATGAGCCCTTCTTGGACGACCGAGGCCACCAGCCGGCCGTCACGGGTATAGATGCTGCCCCGGTTAAAACCCCGCCCGCCGGATGCGCTGGGGCTATCCATGGCATAGAGCATCCATTCGTTCGCCTGAAACGGCTCGTGAAACCACATGGCATGGTCGAGGCTCGCCGATTGCAATTTGCCCGACAGCCAGCTGACGCCGTGAGGGCGGATGCACGTATCGAGCAATGTCATGTCCGAGGCATAAGCGAGGATGCATTGGTTGAGCGCAATATTGCCCTCTTCGATCGGCTTGCGTGCCCGGATCCAGACCAGATGGTTGGCGTCCATCGGCTCGGGATTGATATATTTCTGCGGATTGATCGGACGGATTTCAATCGGCCGCGGGCGCGCGAAATGCTTGGCGATGCTCTCGGGCAATTGCGCCGCAGCTTCCTTGCGCAACTCGATCTCGTTGGGCAGGTCTTCGGGCATCGGCACATCGGGCATGCTCGCCTGATGCTCGAACCCTTTTTCCTGCACCTGAAACGATGCCGCCAGATTGAAAATCTGCTTGCCGTGTTGAATGCCGACGACACGGCGCGTGGTAAAACTTTTGCCGTCGCGCGCGCGGTCAACTTCATAAACGATAGGGACTTTGGGATCGCCGGGGCGAATGAAATAAGCGTGCATTGAATGGCAAACGCGATCTTCCACGGTGCGATAGGCCGCGACAAGCGCCTGCCCAATCACCTGCCCGCCGAACACGCGCTGCCAACTTTCGTCGGGGCTGTGTCCGCGAAACAGGTTTTCCTCGATCTTTTCGAGATTGAGAATTTGGATCAGGTCTTCAACAGCATCGCTCATGGGGGCCCTCTTTGCTCGCGCCCGCAACATAGGCGCAACCCAAAGACCTGTCACCCCGTCCGCCCGCGCAAATAGAGCGCAGGGGGCGACGCCGTGATCGGCAGAATTGAGTTCGTTAGTGCGAAGCGAGCCACTCACGTGCCTGGCGCTGGGCCTCGGCAACTTCAGCAGCGTCCATTTCGCGCGCCAACTCGGCACGTGAATAACGGGCTGGTTCGCTGCCGCGCACCGCTGCCAGATTGAACCACTTATGCGCCGTCACAAGGTCAACTTCGACGCCACGACCCGTCGAATACATCAGGCCCAGATCATAAAGCGCGTCGCACTTGCCCCCCTCGGCCGCCAGCTCGAAATTTTCGAGCGTTTCAATCTGCACGCGAGCCATCGGCTCATCTCCTCATCTCGTGGAACGTCTGCCCTCAGGCCCAAACACGTTTCCACTTGCCCATCCCGCAAGGTCACCCTTGCCCACGGATGAGGATTCCATTGACCCACTAAAAAAATGGTTAATATCCGCAAAGCATATTTCCCGCCTCGCCGGAGCACCGGCAAGGCAGGAAATAATGAAACAAGTTCAATGCTTTATGTGAGCCCTCAGACCTTGGGCACAGCCATGCCGCGCTGCACCGCCGGGCGTCCGCCGACGTCAGCAAGCCAGCGACGTACATTCGCGCCATCTCCGACCACATCCGGGTTTGCCGCCGCGATAAGCTCGAAGCCCGGCGCGACCCAGGGATAGGTGATCATATCGGCAATTGAATAATCGCCGCCGAGATATGGCGCTTCGCCCAAACGCTTTTCGAGAATGCCCGTCAGGCGTGCGGCTTCATTCTGATAGCGCGTAATGGCGTAAGGAATTTTCTCCGGCGCATTCATGAAATGAAAGAGCTGACCGAACATCGGACCGACGCCAGCCATCTGCCACATCAGCCATTCAAGCACCTTGGCGCGCTGCGCGCCTTTCGGTGCCAAAAACTTGCCGGTCTTTTCAGCCAGATAAATCAGGATCGCGCCTGACTCAAAAACGGAAAGCGGTCCGCCTTCGGCATCATTATCAACGATGGCGGGGATCCGGTTGTTGGGACTGATCTGCAAAAACGCAGGCGCAAACTGTTCGCTCTTGCCGATGTCGACCGGATGCACTGTGTATTCAAGACCACACTCTTCCAGCATGATCGAGACTTTGCGGCCATTCGGCGTCGTCCAGGTGTAAAGATCAATCATCCCGTCTTGCTCCTTCATACATGCGCGAAGCCGGTGCAGCGCGTTGAGCGCATATAGGCAAGCGGGGACGGATTCCAATCCCCCGCAGCAAACGGATGCTCAATAGCTAGCCGTCACTTCGATGTGATGATGACGGTGCAGCTTGCACACATAGGGTTCGATCAGATAGGTGCCGGCAGGCAAGGACAATCCGATCGCCTGCTGCGGATCAAGAAAACTTGCGACCTGCACACCGGCTTCCGTCTTGATGTCGAAACCATATGTGCCGTCCATCACGCGCGTGATCTTGCCTTCGCTCGGCAGCACAAGCTTGTCGCCCCACTCCGACTTGGTGTGAAACTTGTCGTTCATCACGACTGTGTTGGTGGCAACAATCTGACCGGCACCGGCAATGGCCGGATGCAAAACGAATGCGCCAAGCAAAGCCAGAGATGCCCATTGCGCCAGCCGGCCTTTGTTCGATCTCACCACGGCAAGCACTCCCGTCTATTCGCTACTGCAAAAAAATCAGCGCGCCCAGTTTCGTGGACGCGCTGAAGCTTAGCAAGTGACGGGCGGGGCCGTAACCCCTGCCCGTCTTTAGGTGTGTGTTTGTGCGGTTTGTCCAAAGAGGACCTTGCGGGCCGCTTTGGCGTCTTTGGTATCGTCCCCGAATGTTCCCTTGCGCCATTCGCGGCCAAGGTTGAAACCCTGTTGGACGGCATAACGGGCGCAAACCCGTTCAAACCCGTCCGTGAGGGTGGGAAAGTCTTCGATCTGCTAACTCTGGTTTTTGTATTGAACAATCCAGCGCCAGCAGGCCATGTCCGCAATCAAATCGCCTCCGCAGAGATAATCCATACCCTTGAGGCGCATATTCATGGCGCCACGGGGCCGGTTCACATCATTGGTACAACGTTCGACTGCCTACAGGATTTTTTTGCGCATATTGGCGGAAATGGCGCGATCTTCAGAAAAGACGGCGCGAACTGTTCGCCAATACCGATATTCACCGGCCTTGCCACGTAGGGCAGACCGCACTCCTCCAGCATGATCGACACTCTCCAGCCATTTGGAATAGGCCGGTAATACATCTCGATCGGCTTTGACGCGCCCAGCTTCACGGATAGTTTCTTTACAGAAACCTGCTTGGCTGAACGAACCGTCATAGAGGGGCGCGTGGCCGCCGCACTCCTTGCGGCAGGCCGGCGACTAACAGTCATTACTTCTTCGCGGCGGGCTTACGCTTCGCAGCGGGCTTCTTCGCAGCTTTTTTGGCTGCGGGCTTCTTTGCTGCGGCTTTTTTGGCAGCAGGCTTCTTCGCAGCGGCTTTCTTAGCAGCAGGCTTCTTGACTGCGGCTTTTTTGGCGGCTGGCTTCTTCTTCGCAACTGCCTTCTTGGCGGCTGGCTTCTTAGCAGCTGGCTTCTTCTTCGCTACTGCCTTTTTGGCGGCGGGCTTCTTGACCGCAGCTTTTTTGACAGCAGGCTTCTTCTTCGCAGCCGGCTTCTTCTTCGCGGCAGGCTTCTTCTTGGCTGCCGTGGTCTTGGCGGCCAGCTTCTTCACTGCCGGTTTCTTGGCGGCAGCTTTTTTCGCTGCCGGCTTTTTGACCGCTGCCTTTTTGGCGGCGGGTTTCGCTTTTGCTTTCGTAGCCATGTTTTCTCTAGCTCCTGATGTGCCGATATTGTCCGGCGACAATCCATTGACTCGCAACACGCACACTCGTTGCGCCCAAGTACCCCTTAGACGCGTTAAATAATATGAGCGCGCGCGATCACCTCTGCAACACACTGTTGCAAATTTGTGCAAGCGGTCCCGGCCACTCTCAGGGAAAAGTGGTTTACAAATCGTTCACCGGAGCGGTGGATTTTTTAGTCAGTCGTCGGATGAAGCGCCCAACTTTGCCGCAATAATTTCATTGACGACTTGCGGATTAGCCTTGCCAGACGTGGATTTCATGACTTGTCCGACAAACCAGCCTGCTAATGCAGGCTTTTCTTTTGCTTGCGCAACTTTATCCGGGTTCGCCGCCATGATGGCGTCCACAGCGGCCTCAATCGCACCCGTATCTGTCACTTGGCGCAGACCGTCCTTTTCGACGATTTCTGCAGGGTCACGCCCCGTTTTGTACATCGAATCAAAAACGTCCTTCGCGATTCGACCTGAAATTGTGCCGTCCGTGATGAGATCAACGAGCTCTCCGAGCTGTTTTGGAGACACCGGAGAGGTCTCAATCGTGTGTCCTTCACGGTTCAACGCACCGTACAAATCACTCGTCATCCAGTTCACCGCAAGCTTGCCATCGCGTCCCGGCTTGCCGCTTTTCATCACCGCTTCGTAGTAGTCCGCAGTCGCCGCTTCGCCGACAAGAACGGTCGCGTCATAGGCCGACAGACCATACTCGGACATCAGACGCGCCTTTTTATCGTCCGGAAGCTCGGGCAAATTCGCCGCAATGCGGTCGATGTCTGCCTGATCGAGAACCAGCGGCAGCAAATCCGGATCGGGGAAGTAGCGATAGTCATGCGCCTCTTCCTTCGAGCGCATCGACCGCGTTTCACCCGCCTTGGGATCGAAAAGCCGCGTCTCCTGCGTGATCGAACCACCCTCTTCGAGGATTTCGATCTGGCGACGCGCTTCATATTCGATCGCCTGACCGATGAAGCGGATCGAGTTCACATTCTTGATTTCGCAGCGTGTGCCAAGCTTTTCGCCGGGGCGACGCACGGAAACGTTCACGTCCGCACGAAGCGAACCTTCCTCCATATTGCCGTCGCAAGTGCCGAGATAACGAAGGATGGTACGAAGTTTCGTTACATAAGCACGCGCTTCGTCCGACGAACGCATGTCCGGCTTCGACACAATTTCCATCAGAGCGACGCCCGAACGGTTGAGATCGACGTGGCTGTTGCCGGGTGCAAGATCGTGGACGCTCTTGCCCGCATCCTGTTCCATATGAAGACGTTCAATGCCGACGGCGATACTGCGACCGCCCGCCAGATCGATGACAACTTCGCCTTCGCCGACAATCGGGCTCTTGAACTGCGAAATCTGATAGCCCTGCGGCAGATCGGGATAGAAATAGTTCTTCCGGTCGAACACTGAGTAGGGATTGATCTTGGCGCGTAAGCCCAGACCCGTCTTCACCGCCTGCTCGACGCAATAACGGTTGATGACCGGCAACATGCCGGGCAATGCGGCGTCAACGAGACTCACCTGCGTGTTCGGCTCAGCACCGAACTCTGTTGAAGCCCCTGAGAACAATTTGGCCTTCGACGAGATCTGCGCATGCACTTCAAGCCCGAGAATGATCTCCCAGTCGCCTGTCGTGCCTTTAATCAGGTCTTCGTCGCGCGGATCGCGATGCTGCATGCTGTAAACGACGGTCATGCTGTCCACCATGTCTTGGGTTCGGCTGTAAATTCAGCCGCCTGCTCCAGCGCGAAGGCCGCGCGCAGCAATGTTTCTTCGTCAAACGTCTTGCCGATCAGTTGCAGCCCGAGCGGTAGCCCCTCGCTCGACAATCCGGCGGGCACAGAGATGCCTGGCAGTCCGGCAAGGTTGACCGTCACCGTGAACACGTCATTGAGATACATGGACAGCGGATCAGACGTCTTCTCGCCGATGCCGAAGGCCGCAGACGGCGCGGTCGGCGTCAGCAACACATCGCAACTGCGATATGCTTCTGCGAAGTCGCGTGCGATCAGCGTGCGCACCTGCTGCGCCTTCAGATAATAAGCGTCGTAGTAACCGGCAGACAGAACATAGGTGCCGATCAGCACGCGACGACGCACTTCAGCGCCGAAACCGGCAGCGCGTGTCTTCTCATACATATCGGTGATGTCTTTGCCTTCGACGCGCAACCCGTAACGCACGCCATCGTAACGCGCGAGGTTCGACGAGGCTTCGGCAGGCGCGACGATGTAATAGGTCGGCAGCGCATATTTGGTGTTGGGCAGGCTCACATCGACAATTTCTGCGCCTGCCGCCTTCAGCCACTCAATGCCGCGCGTCCACAGCGCGTCGATCTCGGCGTTCATACCATCGACCCGATATTCTTTCGGAATACCGACGCGCAAACCCTTAATGCCTTTGCCGAGCGCGGCTTCATAGTCCGGCACAGGCTGATTGACGCTGGTTGAATCCTTTTCATCGTAACCGGCCATCGAGCCGAGCATGATCGCCGCATCGCGCACGTCGCGTGTGATCGGACCGGCCTGATCGAGTGACGACGCAAACGCCACCACGCCCCAGCGCGAGCAACGGCCATAGGTCGGCTTGATACCAACTGTGCCGGTGAAGGCCGCAGGCTGACGGATGGAGCCGCCTGTGTCTGTCGCTGTCGCCGCAAGGCAGAGCCGCGCGGAAACGGCCGACGATGAACCACCCGACGATCCACCAGGCACAAGATTGGTCGTGTCGCCATTGCGACGCCACGGATTGACCACGGGGCCGTAGAAGCTCGTCTCATTGGATGAGCCCATAGCAAACTCGTCATTGTTGAGCTTGCCCAGCATCACCGCGCCATCGCGCCAGAGGTTCGACGTCACGGTGGACTCGTAAGGCGGCACAAACCCGTCGAGGATGTGGCTGCACGCCGTTGTCAGCACACCCTTCGTCGCAAAGAGGTCCTTGATGCCGAGCGGAATGCCTTCCAGCGCTCCGCCCTCGCCCTTAGCGAGCTTCGCGTCGGACGCCTTGGCCATCTCCAGCGCCTTGTCCGCCGTCACAGTCACATAGGCGTTGAGCGCCTTGCCCGCTTCCATCGCCTTCAGGTAAGCGCCTGTCAGTTCCACCGAAGTGATCTCTTTGGCCTTCAGCGCATCACGCGCACCGGCCAATGTCAGCTTTGTCAGGTCACTCATCATTCCACCACTCTCGGCACAACATAAAATCCGTCTTCCGATGACGGTGCATTGCCCGTCACGTCCTTTTGGTGATTGCCGGAGGTCACAACGTCTTCGCGCATCTTCATGGTCATAGCGACTGCGCTCGTCATCGGCTCGACACCTTGGGTATCGACTTCGCCCAACATTTCCACCCAATCGAGAATGGTGTTGAGTTCGCCCGCAAGCGCCGGAAGCTCATCTTCCCGGACAGCAATCCGGGCAAGCTTGGCGATGCGCCGGACCGTGTTCTGATCGACCGACATATAGAGTGCCTTTATTTTGGTTCGGAGGGGCGGGCCCAAATCACCGGCGCCCCGTCTAAGGATTCGGCGGAACATAACAAAGCTGGGTGCGGTGCCGCAACGATGGTCCACTCTATATATGAGGATATCGCATTGCGCCCGCCCCATACTCCACATATGGTCCGCGCCGAGATATCCCTCATATGGGATTAAACCAAGGGAATCCAAGGCTTGAGCGGTAACGTGAAGACATTGATAGAGCTGCGTGACGGGCTGTCTCGCGGTCAGAGATGGATGGGGCTCGACCTCGGATCGAAGACAATCGGCCTTTCCCTCTCAGATGTTACTTTAACTGTGGCCACGCCGCTGGAAACCATCCGCCGCACCAAATTCGCAGCCGACGTCGCCCGCCTGCTCGAATTGGCCAAAGAACATGACATCGGCGGCTTCGTCATCGGCCTGCCGATCAATATGGACGGCTCCGAGGGGCCTGCCGCTCAATCCGCCCGCGCCTTCGCCCGCAATCTCGAAAAGCTCTCGCCCATCCCGCTGACCTTCTGGGACGAACGCATGTCCACCGCCGCCGTCACGCGCACGCTGCTCGAAGCAGACGCCAGCCGCGCGCGCCGCGCCGAAGTCGTGGACAAGATGGCCGCCGCCTACATCCTGCAAGGCGCACTGGAACGATTGCGCCGCCTCTGAGCCACCTGTATCAAAGCAGTGGAGCACAGCGGAGACAGCGCCAATTGACCGAAACCCCCTATCGCCTGCCCCGCGAACAGCGGCTGCTCCTGCTGATGGTCGGCAGCTCACTCTTCATCAACAATTACGACCTCGGCATTTTCTCGCTGGCCCTGCCGCAGATTCAAGCCTCTCTCTCCATTCAGGAAGAGAACATCGGCTTCTTCACCGGCATCATCCGCTTCGGCGTGCTGCTCGCCTTCCCGCTGGCCTTCATGGCCGATGTTGTCGGACGCAAACGCCTGCTGATCATCACCATCGCCGGCATGACGCTCTCGACCGTGCTGACCGCCTTCGCCCAAACCGATATCCAGTTTCTTATTCTGCAAACACTGGCCCGCTGCTTCGCCTATGCCGAGGACATGATCTGTTACGTCATCGTCGCCGAAGAGATCGACGCCCGCATGCGCGGCTGGGCACTGGGCCGCCTCGCCGCCATCGGGACACTCGGCTACGGCCTCTCTGCACTCCTCTACATGCAGATCGACGTGTTGCCGCACGGCTGGCGTGATTTTTATCTGATCGGTGCGTCAGGTCTCATCGTCATCATCCTCGCGCGCACCCAGTTGCGTGAAACCAAACGCTTTACCGACCTCCACACCCTTCGTGCCGCCACAACCCGCACCATGATGCAGCACCTTGCGCCGGTCATCTCTCTGGCCCGTGACTATCCCGGACGCTTCGCCGCCCTTGTCGCAACCACCGCCCCCTTCTCCTTCGGCCTCGCCGCCACCTTCGCCTTCATTTCAAAGTTTTTGCAGGACACGCACAATTACACACCGGCACAGGTCGGCACGCTGCAGTTCTTCGGCGGCGCCCTCGCCATCCTCGGCTATTTCGTGGCCGGACGTATCAGCGACCGCGTCGGGCGACGCATGGTCCTCACCTTCACCATTCTCCCCGCCAGCGCCCTCTTCTATGTCTTCTACCTGACGAGCGACCCCTACATTCTGGTCGCCAGCTGGATCTGCGCCCTGTTCCTCTATTTCGCCGCTGAAGTCACCCTCTCCGCACTCGGTGCCGAACTCTTCCCCACCTCCTACCGCGCGACGTCAGCCGCCGCCCGTGGCGTCATCAACGTCACCGCGGGCATCGCAGGCCTCGCCGCCGAGAGCGCCATCTTCCCGCTCGTCGGCTCGCACGCCACCGCCATCGTCATTTTGCTTTCCGTGGCTCCCCTTGCCATCATTCCGGTACTGCTCTTCCTGCCCGAAACCGCCGGACGCAATCTCGAAGAGGTTTCGCCCGAAGTCGATCTGACGATTATCAAATGAGGTCCTGACGTGCTCGCCATTCTCACCTCACTTGTTCCCGTCTTCCTCGTCATCGGGCTGGGCTTCGTCCTCAAACGGCGCGGCTTTCCGGGCGACGAAATCTGGGCACCGCTCGACCAGCTCAATTACTTTGTCCTGTTTCCCGCGCTGCTGCTGCACACGCTGGCCACAGCCGACCTCTCAAGCTTCGACGTCTGGCCCATGGCCGCCGCACTCGCCACCGGCCAGCTCACAATCATCGTGATCCTCGTCACCATTCAATATTTCCGCAAAATGAACGGGCCTGAATTCTCAAGCGTCTTTCAGGGCGCGGTGCGCTGGAACACATTCGTAGCGCTCGCTGCCATCGCCTCGCTCTATGGCAAACCCGGCGTCACCATGGCCGCCGTCGCCGTCGCTGTGCTGGTCCCCATCGCCAACACAAGCTGCGTCATCGCGCTCACCCGTTATGCGCAAAACATGCCGATCCACCCGCTCGTCATCGGCAAACAGCTCGCCAAAAACCCGCTGCTCATCGCCTGCGTGGTCGGCATCTTCCTCAACGCCACCGGCATCGGCCTCACACCGTCACTCGCCACCACCGCCCAGATCATCGGAGCAGCCTCGCTCACCCTCGGCCTCTTGTCGGTCGGCGCAGGCCTCCGCATCGGCCACATGATCGAAGAAAAAAACGCAGTCCTCTACACCAGCACGCTCAAACTTCTGCTCATGCCCGTGCTGATGATGGGCGCCTGCATGCTCTTTGGCGTCGAAGGCCTGCCGCGCCTCGTCGTGCTCATCTGCGCCTCCGTGCCGGGCGCGACATCATCCTATGTGCTGGCCCGCCAGCTTGGCGGCCATGTCGAAATGATGGCCAGCATCATCACCGGCGGCACCATCCTCGCCGTGATCACCATGCCGCTCATGCTCTGGATATTCGGCTAGTCACCGCTGAACCGCCGCCCGCTCCAATATCGCCCGCTGATCAACACCAGTAGGCAGCGTCCCGTAAATATCGCCCCAATCGCGCCCGAGCCGCGTCGCACAAAATGCGTCAGCGACCGCCGACGGCGAATGACGCAACAACACCGCCCCCGCCGCCAGTTTCGCCATCACTTCCACAATCTGCCGCGACCGCGCTTCGAGCGACGACATATCGGCAAACGCGTCCTTCAGCGCCGACAGCGCCCCGTCATAAGCCCCGCTCACGCCGCGCGATGCCTCGAACTCCGCAAACACAACACCAAGCGCCTCCGGCTCGCGCGATATGGCGCGCAGCACATCAAGGCACATGACGTTGCCAGACCCTTCCCAGATCGCATTCACCGGCATCTCCCGATAAATCCGCCCCGCAATCCCTTCCTCGACATAGCCATTGCCGCCGAGGCACTCCATCGCTTCGTAAGCAAGGTTCGGCGCACGCTTGCACACCCAATATTTCGCCACCGGCGTCATGATGCGTTTGTAAGCCGCCTCCGCCTCGTCGCCCGCCGCCTTGTCAAAAGCGCGCGCCACACGGAACGACAGCGCCGCCGCCGCTTCGCTTTCCAGCGCGAGATCCGCCAGCACATTCAGCATCAGCGGCTGATCGATCAGCTTCTTCTGAAACACAGTCCGGTGCGAACAATGATGCACAGCATTGGCCACCGCTGCCCGCATCATTCCCGCCGTCGCCACCGCGCAATCAAGCCGCGTGTAAGTCGCCATCTCCAGAATATTGCGAATGCCGCGCCCTTCGTCGCCGATCAGCCACGCAGCCGCACCCTGAAACTCAACTTCCGATGATGCATTCGACTTATTGCCCACCTTGTCCTTCAACCGCTGAATACGGATCGCATTGGGCATCCCGTCCGGCGTAAAACGCGGCATGAGGAAACACGACAACCCGCCCTTCGCCTGTGCCAGCACAAGAAACGCATCGCACATCGGCGCAGAGAAAAACCACTTGTGCCCCGTGATGCGATATTCGCCGCCCGGTCCGCCCGCACCGACAGCGACCGCCACTGTCGTATTGGCGCGCACATCCGTGCCGCCCTGCTTCTCCGTCATCCCCATGCCGAAGGTCACACCCGCCTTATCCGACGCGGGTGCGAATGTCGGGTCATACTCACGCGACAAAATCCGCGGCACCCATTCGCGTGCGAGATCGGGCTGAAACATCAGCGCCGGCACCGCCGCATTGGTCATGGTGATCGGGCAGCCGTGGCCGCTCTCGATCTGCGTCATCATATAGGTACCGGCAAGCCGCGCCACGACCGCCCCCGCTTTTGGCGCGCTCCCGTCCGCCAGATAGTCCCATGGCGAGCCATGCAACCCCTGCTCGACCGACAGCGCCATCAACTGATGATACGAAGGATGAAACTCGACGCGATCGATCCGGTGTCCGAAGCGATCAAAACTTTTCAACACCGGCAGATAGGCATTAGCCTGCCGCCCGAGATCGATCACTTCCGCCGTACCGATCTTGGCCCCGAACCGCTCAAGCGATGCCTCCGACGCCGCGCCACCTTCCCGCGCCACCGTCTCGCGCAGCACCTTGTCCGAGCTATAGAGGTTGTAATCCTCCAGCGGCGGCGGCTGATTGAAGACTTCATGCGTGACGAAATGTGCACTCTCGGTCATGGCGTCCTCCTGAAGCTCTTAACCATGAGCCTAGCACAATCGCCTCCCGTCGCCTTAACCCTCTCCCATAGGGAGAGAGAGGAGCGAGCAAAGCGAGCGGAGGGTGAGGGTCTTACGGTGGAAAACAGCAAGACCCTCACCCAACCCTCTCCCAGCGGGAGAGGGCTAATATTTCCCTCAACCCAAACACTTGCAGCCCCCACCAATCAGCCCTATACAATGCGGCTTTAATGACAAACGCGGACGCACAGACAGCACCCCTCTTCCCACACCGGCATTTGCTGGGAATCGAAGGGCTTTCCGCCACCGACATCACCGCTCTCCTCGACCTCGCCGACACCTATGTCGTCCAGAACCGTCAGGTTGACAAAAAGAGCGCAGCTCTTCGCGGTCGCACCCAGATCAATCTCTTCTTCGAGGCTTCCACCCGCACCCAAAGCTCCTTCGAGCTGGCAGGCAAACGCCTCGGCGCGGACGTGATGAACATGTCCGTTTCATCCTCCTCGATCAAAAAAGGCGAGACGCTGGTCGATACAGCCATGACGCTCAACGCCATGCATCCCGACCTCATCATCATCCGCCACGGTGACTCTGGCGCTGTCGAACTTCTCTCGCAAAAAGTCGGCTGCTCGGTCATCAACGCAGGCGACGGCAGCCACGAACACCCGACACAGGCCCTGCTCGACGCGCTCACCATCCGCCGTCGCAAAGGCACGCTGGAAGGCATGACAGTCGCCATCTGCGGCGACATCCTGCACAGCCGCGTAGCGCGCTCCAACATTCTGCTGCTCAACATCATGGGCGCCCGCGTCCGCGTCGTCGCCCCGCCCACGCTGCTACCCAAAGGCATCGAACGCTTCGGCGTCGAAGTCTTCCACGACATGCGCGAAGGTCTCGCAGGCTGCGACATCGTGATGATGCTGCGTTTGCAACTGGAACGTATGTCCGGCTCTTACGTGCCTTCGCAGCGCGAATATTTTCACTACTACGGGCTCGACTACGAAAAACTCAGTTTCGCCAAACCCGACGCGCTCATCATGCATCCCGGCCCGATGAACCGTGGCGTCGAAATCGACAGTGCAGTGGCCGACGACATCAACCGCAGCGTCATCCGCGAGCAGGTCGAGATGGGCGTCGCCGTACGCATGGCGGTGCTTGACGCGCTGGCCCGCAACCTGCCGAACGAGCGCCCGCTATGACCGACACCGGCTTCATCAACGCGCGCCTTCTGAACCCCGCCTCCGGCCTCGACGTCACCGGCAATCTGCTGGTCAAAGACGGCAAGATCGCCGACCTTGGCCCGACGCTGTTCAGCGACACCATTCCCGATGGCATCGAGATCGTGGATTGTCGCGGACAGGTTCTCTGCCCCGGCCTCATCGACATGCGCGTCTTCACCGGCGAGCCGGGCGCAGAACACCGCGAAACATTACGCACGGCAAGCCTCGCCGCCGCCGCCGGTGGCGTCACAACCCTCATCGTCATGCCGAACACCAATCCGGTGATCGACGATGTGGCACTGGTGGACTACATCGAACGCCGAGCCCGCGACACAGCCATCGTCAACATTCATCCGATGGCCGCGCTCACCAAAGGCCTGAACGGCAAAGAGATGACCGAAATCGGTCTCCTCAAAGATGCCGGTGCCGTGGCCTTCACCGATGGCGACCGCTCGGTCAGCGACGCGCAGATCATGCGCCGCGCGCTCTCCTATGCCGCCCATTTCAACGCCCTCATCGTTCAGCACGCCGAAGTACCGGAGCTGAGCCACGGCGTGATGAACGAAAGCGAACTCGCAGGCCGCCTCGGCCTCAGCGGCACGCCAGCGGTTGCCGAAACAATCATGATCGAGCGCGACCTCCGCCTGCTCGAACTCACCGGTGGCCGTTATCACGTCTCACAAGTTTCATGCGCCGCATCGGTCGAAGTCATCGCACGCGCCCGTCGCCACGGTCAGAAAGTGACCTGCGGCGTGTCAGCAGCCCATCTGACACTCAACGAAAACGATGTGCAGTCCTACCGCACCTTCTTCAAAATGACACCGCCGCTGCGCTCCGAAGACGACCGCCGCGCCCTCGTCGCCGGTCTGGCTGACGGCACCATTGACGTCGTCGTCTCGAGCCACGATCCGCAAGACGCTGAAGTCAAACGCCACCCCTTCGCGCAAGCCGCCTTCGGTGCCATCGGCCTCGAAACGCTTTTGGCTTCCACCCTGTCGCTGGTGCACAACGGCGATCTGCCACTCATGCGCCTGTTGAGCGCCATGACGCACATACCGGCTGATCTGCTCAACCTGAACACAGGCCGTCTTGCCGCTGGTCTCCCCGCCGATCTCGCCCTCATCGACATCGGCGCGCCGTGGATCGTCAAGGCCGAGGCCCTGCACTCGATTTCCAAGAACACACCCTTCGATGACCGCCGCCTGCAAGGTCAGGTGTTGCGCACCATCGTCGGTGGACGGACGGTTTACACAAGGGAGTAGATTTATGCGGCTCTATCAGATGCAGGATTCCGGTAATTGCTATAAGCCGAGATTACTGGCTCATCTATTAGGCATAAATCTGGAACTCATAGATGTGGACATTCTGAAGGGCGAAAGCCGCACCGCCGACTTCCTCGCCAAAAATCCAAACGGCCGCACCCCGACGCTCGAACTCGACGATGGCCGGTACCTCGCTGAATCCAACGCGATACTTTTCTATCTGGCCGAAGGCACACAATTTTGGCCCGACGACCGCCTCGCCCGCGCGCAAGTCCTGCAATGGATGTTCTTCGAGCAATACAGCCACGAACCCTACATCGCCGTCGCCCGCTTCTGGAAGGTCATCGCACCCGAATGCCCGCCTGCCATGACAGCGCGCTTCCCCGAATGGCATCAGAAGGGCAACGCCGCCCTCAGTGTCATGGAAACCCACCTCACCGGTCGGCACTATTTTGTCGATGAGCACTACACCATCGCCGACATCGCCCTTTATGCGTACACGCACAAAGCGACAGACGGCGGCTTCGATCTCACCAAATACCCCAACATCCGCCACTGGCTCGCAAAGTTGGAAACCCACCCCCAACATATCAAAATGGAAACGAGGGTCTAGCCCTCTCCTTCCTAAGCCCTCTCCCGCTGGGAGAGGGTTGGGTGAGGGTCTTCCTGTATTCCGTCGCAAGTCCCTCACCCTCCGCTCGCTTCGCTCACTCCCCCCTCTCCCATTGGGAGAGGGAAAATGATTTGGCGAAGAACAAAAAGAGAGAGAGGATTACTTCCAACACAAAAATAAATAGTCCTCATCCTGAGGAGGGCCTCTTGGCCCGTCTCGAAGGATCGCCTAAACATCTCCCCACCCGTGAATATCCCTCCCGCACACCTCAAAAATCACCTCGCCCCCTCGACATGGAAACACTCGAATTCACACAGGAAAACCTCGAAAATCCGAGTTGATTTCGAGGTGGCGTCGAGCCCGCTCCACCGCCTATCCCCGCTTTCCCAACAGTCAAAACTCCCCCTAGCATCCCCTTCCTACCCCCGCTAAGATCACTTTGAAACAGGGGACGGAAATAATGCTCAGCGCACTGATTGATACAGCCAACCTGCCATGGACGCTCGCGGCACTTGCCATCGGCTACCTGCTCGGCTCAATTCCCTTCGGTCTGATCTTCACGCGCATGGCCGGTCTCGGCGACATCAGAGACATCGGCTCCGGCAACATCGGCGCAACAAACGCGCTGCGAACCGGCAACAAAAAAGTGGCGGGCGCGACATTCCTGTTTGATGCCGCAAAGGGTGCTGTTGCTGTTCTGTTGTTCTCTTATCTCGCGCCGTCACTTGAATTGGTTTTGCCCCTCGCCGCGCTCGCCGCCGCCGGTGCCTTCCTCGGCCATTTGTTTCCGGTCTGGCTGCGCTTCAAGGGTGGCAAAGGCATCTCAACATTCATCGGCATCAATCTCGCCTTGTACTGGCCGGTCGGCCTTTTATTTTGCGCAACATGGCTCGCTGTCGCGGCCCTCTTCCGCTACTCATCGCTCGCTGCTCTCGTCGCAGCCCTCGCAACGCCCGCCTATCTCGCCTTGTTCGGACACTATGATTTACTGCCGTTAAGCGTTGCATTGGTCGCAATGATTTACTTCGCGCATCGCGATAACATCACGCGTCTGCTTTCCGGAAATGAGTCGCGCATCGGTTCCAAATAATGAAGCGAGGCTTAGACGACGCCGAACGCATGGCGCGACTGCGGCTGGCACGCAGCGCCTTTGTCGGTCCGGCGACATTCCGTGATCTCATGCAGAACATGCCGGATGCCGTTTCGGCGCTTGACGCGCTGCCGGAACTCGCCCGCCGCGGCAACATCAAAGGCAAATTGCGCATTGCCAGCGAAGACGAAATCGCAAACGAGACACTGGCACTTGCATCCATCGGCGCAAGACTGATTGTCTTTGGTGATCCGGACTACCCGACACCTCTCGCCATGATCGATCCCCCACCGCCGGTGATCTCCGTCATGGGCGACATAAAGCTGTTGAGCAAACGCGCGCTTGCCGTTGTCGGCTCGCGCAACGCGTCGGCGGCAGGCGCGAAAATCGCCAGCGACATTTCGCGCGACCTCGGACAGAACGGATTTGCCATTGTCTCGGGCTTGGCGCGCGGCATCGACGCCGCGGCGCATCGCGCCTCACTCGCCACCGGCACCATCGCCGTGCTCGGTGGCGGCATTGATGTCGTATATCCCGCAGAAAATAGAGCACTGCAAAAAGAAATCGGCGAGCGAGGTTTGTTGATCGCCGAAATGCCCTTCGGCACCGAACCGCGCGCCAATCTCTTTCCACGTCGGAACCGTCTGATCTCAGGTCTGTCTCTCGGCGTCGTCGTCGTCGAAGCCGCACTGCGTTCCGGCTCACTCATCACCGCCCGCTTCGCTCTCGAACAAGACCGCGAAGTCTTCGCCGTCCCCGGTTCACCGCTGGACCCCCGCACACGCGGCTCCAACAGCCTCATCAAACAGGGCGCGCCGCTGGTCGAGAATGCAGAAGATATTCTGGCCGCCATCGACACACCGATGATGCGCCGCTTGCTGGAACCAGCCCCGCGAGACTACACCGCACCCAAAATCCGCGCCGATGATATTGACGACAGCGCCCGCACGCGCGTTCTCTCCGCCCTCGGACCAACGCCCGTCCTCAAGGACGAGATCATCCGCCAAACCGGCCTCCCCGCCGCTGAAGTCGCCGTGATCCTGATCGAACTTGTACTCGCCAACCGCATCAGCCGTGATGCAGGAGATCGCGTCAGCCTCTTGCCCGAAGACTAAGTATCATTGCCGGGCGGCAGAGCGCCCCTGAGTAAGCAATCGCGCTTCCTCCGCTGCCATCCCGATGAGATAGGCCAGAAACTTGTGACGCCGCGTAACAGCAAGCCGACGCGCCGCCACCAGCAATTCAAAAAGATAGATCGCGGATTCGTCTGTTTCACTATCCGCTGAGAGAGCAGCATCGGCCTGCAAGGGCGCTGCGGGAGCAATTATGGCCGGAATACTAAGACTTACTGAAACCGCATCTTCTGCAACAGCACTTCGCAACATGCCTCGCTCCCCAATCTCGATATCGTCGTGCCTCGAATCAATGACATAGTCAAAAGGATATATACCTAAGACCTATTACACAACTAAAGGTCTACTTAAAGGGTTAGCAAGCTATGAAAGAGTGCGATGCTCGTGCACCCAATTCAATTTGGAAGGCAAAAGAACGCTGGATTTCTGCCGGATTTGACAGAGACTCGGCTTTTCCTCATGTTCTGCCTCGGCTGACATGGCCTACGGTGACGCGGAATATCCGCTCGTTGGTCCCTCGGGACCCCTGAAAAAACGCCGTTCCCTGAGATTTTTAGAGAGTTTGTGCGCTCGATGGACGTCGTCATTGTTGAGTCGCCCTCAAAGGCGAAAACAATCAACAAATACCTTGGCAAAGGCTTCAAGGTGCTCGCTTCCTATGGTCACGTTCGCGACCTGCCGTCCAAGGATGGCTCGGTCCTCCCGGATGATGATTTCGCCATGGCGTGGGATGTTGATCCGAAATCCCAGAAGCGGCTGAACGACATAGCCGACGCCGTAAAAGGCGCGAGCAAACTCATTCTCGCAACTGACCCGGATCGCGAAGGCGAAGCCATCTCGTGGCACGTGCTCGAAGTTCTCAATAAAAAGAAGGCCTTAAAGGGCATTCCCGTTGAACGGGTGGTCTTCAATGCGATCACCAAGAACTCTGTCCTCGCAGCGATGGAAAACCCGCGCGCGTTGGACAAGGAGCTGATCGACGCCTACCTCGCCCGCCGCGCCCTTGATTATCTGGTGGGTTTCACGCTGTCGCCGGTCCTCTGGCGCAAACTGCCGGGCGCGCGCTCAGCGGGTCGCGTACAATCGGTTGCCCTCAGGCTTATCTGTGAACGCGAACTCGAAATCGAGGCATTCCGTGCAAGGGAATATTGGACGATTGAGGCCGACCTGAAGACCGCTTCAGGCGCGCCTTTCGTCGCCCGCATCGTCACGCTCGACGGCAAGAAACTCGACAAATTCGATATACCTGACAAGACGACCGCAGACGACATCGTCAAAAGAATAAAGTCGTCGCACTTCCGCGTGAAGTCGGTCGAAAGCAAACCGACCAAGCGCAACCCCTACCCGCCCTTCACCACTTCGACGCTGCAACAGGAAGCCAGCCGCAAGCTCGGCTTCTCGGCAAGCCGCACCATGCAGCTTGCCCAGCGTCTCTATGAAGGCATCGAGCTCGACGGCGAGACGACGGGTCTCATTACATACATGCGAACCGACGGCGTGCAGATCGCCGACGAAGCCATCGCTCAGGCCCGCACCGTCATCAACAATGAATTCGGCGAAGCCTATCTTCCGTCCTCGCCACGCATCTACAAGACGAAAGCCAAGAACGCGCAGGAAGCGCATGAAGCCATTCGTCCCACCGACATGGCCCGTCTGCCTGCCAAGGTAGCGCGCCTGCTCGACGATGATCAGCGCCGCCTCTACGAACTTATCTGGAACCGCACTGTGGCGAGTCAGATGGAAAGCGTGGCTCTTGAGCGCACAACCATCGAGATCGAGGCTGACGAAGAACAGATCGGCCTGCGCGCCACCGGCTCCGTCATCATCTTCGACGGCTTCTTGCGCCTCTATCAGGAAGGCCGCGACGACGATACAGAAGATGATGAAGACGGCCGCCTGCCGAAAGTTGCCAATGGCGACAAGCTCGGCCTTGCGGACACGCGCGCTGACCAACATTTCACCGAGCCGCCGCCGCGCTTTTCCGAAGCAACACTCGTCAAACGCATGGAAGAACTCGGCATCGGCCGCCCATCCACCTATGCCTCGACGCTGCAAACACTGCGCGACCGCACCTATGTCACGATGGACAAGAACAGGTTCATCCCCGACGACAAGGGCCGCCTCGTTACGGCCTTCCTGGAAAACTTCTTCACACGCTACGTACAATACGACTTCACCGCCGAACTTGAAGAAAAGCTCGACAAAGTGTCCGCCGGTGAACTCGACTGGAAACAGGTGCTGCGCGAATTTTGGGTGCCGTTCAAAGCCGAAGTCGGCGAAGCGATGGAACTGCGCATCACCGAAGTTCTCGACCGGCTGAACGAAGTACTCGGCGTCCATGTCTTCCCCGAAAAAGAAGACGGCAGCGACGCGCGCAAGTGCCCGTCCTGCGACGACGGACGTATTTCGCTTAAAGTCGGACGCTTCGGCGCATTCGTCGGTTGCTCGAACTATCCCGAATGCCGTTTCACACGCCAGCTCACCGTCGGCGCAAACGGCGAAGGTGCCGACACAGGCGACCGCACCCTCGGTGTTGATCCTGACACAGGCAAGCCTGTGCTCGTAAAGTCTGGTCGCTTCGGTCCGTACATTCAGTTGGGGGAACCCGAAGACAAGGAGGACAAACCCAAACGCTCCGGCATCCCGAAGGCCTTTGGCGTCACGGCCGCTGACATTACATTCGACCAAGCGATGCAGCTTCTGTCGCTACCACGCGAAGTGGGCCTGCACCCTGAAACCGGCTTGATGATCACCGCGGGCCTCGGCCGCTTCGGTCCCTTCGTGCTGCATGATGGCGCATATGCCAATCTCGATAGCCCCGAAGAGGTCTTCACCGTCGGCATCAACCGCGCTGTGGACGCCATTGCTGAAAAGAAAGCCCGTGGTGGCAAACCACGCGGGCCCAAAGCATTGCGTGAACTTGGCAACCATCCCGAAGGCGGCAAGCCCATCCAGATCATGGACGGCAAATACGGTCCTTACGTGAAACACGAAAAGACCAATGCGACGCTGCCCAAAGACGCTGAGATCGACAAGGTAACGCTGGAAGAAGCTATAGCCCTCATCGCAGCGCGCGAAATGCAGACCGGCGGAAAAAGGAAGCCCGCTCGCAAGGTGCCTGCGAAAAAAGCTACGGCCAAGAAGCCCGCCGCCAAAAAACCGGCAGCGAAAGCGGATGCCGAAGAGAAGTCGGCGAAAGAAACCGCCACAAAAAAGCCAACCCCTAAGAAGCCAACGGCGAAAAAGGCACCTGCGAAAAAAGCTACAGCCAAGAAGCCAGCTGCCAAAGCCAAACCCCGCACCAAAGCGGCGGCGGACTGATCCGTGAAAGAGCGCAAGCCGTCGAAGAAGACACCGGCCAAAGCGGATGCCCCGCGTAAGCGGGACCGCGAGCAAGGTCTACCGACGCGCGAGCAGATTCTGGAATTTGTCTCCTCGGCAACGACCGCCATCGGAAAACGCGAAATCGCTCGCGCCTTCAACGTGAAAGGCGCTGACCGCATTCCGTTGAAACAGATGCTGAAGGCCATGGCCGAAGACGGCCAGTTGGAAAAGCGCGAAAACAAGAAGCTCAACCGCGCTGGCGATCTGCCTCCGGTGACAATGCTTGAAATCACTCACCGCGATACAGACGGTGAACTTGTCGCCCGTCCTGTCGATTGGACCGGCAAGGACGCCCCGCCCCCGATTGTGATATCGCCCGACCTCAAGAAAGCGCGTTCTGCCAAAACGGGAGATGAAGCTCCGGCCGGTGTCGGCGACCGTGTGCTTGCGCGCCTTTCCAAAGTGGAAGACGGCGAAGACTCATATGTTTACGAAGCTCGCATCATCCGCCGCGTCGGCAAAGGCGCCGAACAAGTTCTCGGCCTTTTTCGTTCCGCTTCGGAAGGTGGCCGCATTGTACCCGTGGACAAGCGCGTACGCGACGAATACGAAGTCGCGCGCGACGACACGAACGACGCCAATGACGGCGACCTTGTGCTTGCCGAAGCCCTGCCCGGCAAACGCTATGGCCTCGCCCGCGCACGCATCAAAGAGACATTCGGCAAATCAAGCGATCCGAAATCTATCAGCCTGATCGCCATTCACAGTCACGGCATTCCTGACCAATTTCCCGACAGCGTCATCGCGGCGGCTGAAGCCTCCGTTGCGCAAGGCATCGAAGGCCGGACTGATCTGCGCGACATTCCACTTGTCACCATTGATCCGGCGGACGCGCGCGACCACGACGACGCTGTCTGGGCAACACCCGACACGGATCCCGCCAACGAAGGCGGCCAAATTGTCATTGTCGCCATTGCCGACGTGGCAGCCTATGTGTTGCCCGCCTCGCCAATGGACCGCGAAGCGCGCAAACGCGGCAACTCAACTTACTTTCCCGACCGTGTTGTGCCGATGCTGCCCGAGCGCATCTCGACAGACCTTTGCTCGCTGAAAGAAAAAGTGGACCGCGCCTGCCTCGCGGTACGCATGACCTTCGACAAACACGGCAATAAAAAGTCACATGAATTCATTCGCGGCCTGATGCGATCCGCCGCCCGCCTCACCTATCGCCAGATGCAGGAGGCAATCGACGGTGCACCTGATGACGCCACAGGTCCGTTGTTGAAACCCGTGCTGCAACCGCTTTGGGGTGCCTATCAGACACTCTGCATCGGACGCGCAAAGCGCGGGCCGCTCGACCTTGATCTGCCGGAATATAAAGCGGAGATTGATCCGACCGGTCGCATCGCCGCTGTGCATATCGCTGCCAAATATGAATCGATGAAGCTCATCGAAGAGTTCATGATTCAGGCAAACGTCTGCGCCGCCGAAACCCTTCAACAAAAAAGTCGCAAACTCGTCTTCCGCATCCACGACCAGCCATCGCGCGAAAAGCTGATCGCTCTGTCGGAATTTTTGCAGACGCTAGATATTTCCTTTCCCAAAGGTCAGGTCTCCAAACCCGAAGCTTTCAACAAAATTTTGCATGATGTGAAAGATCGCGAATATGACCAGATGGTTTCGACCATTGTTCTGCGTTCGCAATCGCAAGCCGTTTATTCACCGGACAATATCGGTCACTTCGGCTTGAACCTCCGGCATTATGCGCATTTCACGTCACCCATCCGTCGCTATGCCGACCTGATCGTGCATCGTGCCCTCGTTTCGGTCATTTCCAACGATAAAGCGAGTGATGGCCAGTCGACGGAAGAAATTGGTGCGATGGAAGAAATCGCCGAACATATTTCGACAACTGAACGCCGCTCAATGCTGGCGGAACGCGACAGCAACGACCGTTTCATTGCGGCATTTCTGGAAAGCCGCATCGGCGCGGAGTTCCCCGGACGCATTTCCGGTGTCACGCGCTTTGGTCTGTTTATCAAACTCGAAGAAACGGGTGCAGACGGGCTGGTGCCTATTGCCAATCTCGGTACGGAATTTTTCCACCACGATGAAGGCGCTCACGCTTTGATCGGCGAACGCTCCGGTCTCACTTTCCGCCTCGGTGAGCAAGTGAAGGTACGATTGGAAGAAGCGGTCCCCGTGACCGGTGGTTTGCGATTTGAAATGGTCGAAGGCGGGCGCGAAGGCACTCCCGCTGGCCGCAGAGGATCAGGCAGACCCTCCAGCCGAAACGGCAAATCCACGCCGCATCGTGGTGGCGGCAAGCCAGTGCGCGACAAACCCGCAAGCCGTGGCCCCACCCAGCCGCGGAAAAAGGGCAAGGCGAAGCCCGGTCGCTCTCCCAAAAGCTGACCCTGCGGTGCGACAAGTCCGTCGCGCGGCAACCTGCCACATTCTTTCGATAGCCAAAGAAGTCCCAAATGCGCTGGCACACAAATCGGTTGGCCAAGCGAGCATGAGCGACATTTTGAATATCGAAGCGACACATCATTTCAAACCGGAGACTCTCGATACACGCTCGAAATGGCAGTCGATCCGTCGTGGCCTGATGATGCGTTGTCCGGCCTGCGGTGAAGGCCGCTTGTTCGGCAAATATCTCAAAGTGGTGAATGCTTGCGACCATTGCGGCGAAGAAATGTTTCATCACGAAGCCGATGATGCGCCGCCCTATTTCACGATTCTGCTGGTTGGCCATATCGTCGTGCCCCCGATGCTCGCCATCGAGATGGCATATTTGCCGCCGATCTGGTTTCATCTGACCATCTGGCCCGCATTGATCGTCGGGCTCTCCCTTGCCGTGTTGCCGCGCATCAAAGGTGCGGTTGTTGGCTTGCAGTGGGCCGCACGTATGCATGGATTCGGCGACCAAAACGCCGACTGAACCACCCCGGCTTTCTTCATCTGAATACCCGCGTCTGGACACCGACGCGGCGCACGGGCATCCTGCCTTCATAAGAAAATTGAAGATCCGGGATGAAATCACATGACAGTAGCCAACGGCACATCAATCGCAGCCTTTGATACGAAACAATCACGCGAGCAAGAGTTCCGCGAAGCCTCTGTGGGACGCGCCGTGCGCCCCCGTGATGCGGCAACGCTCATCCTCGTGCGCAATGATGGGGCAAGCCCGCAAGTGCTGATGGGCCAGCGCCACGCCAACCATAAATTTATGCCCAACAAATTTGTCTTTCCAGGCGGGCGTGTCGATCCGGCAGACAGCCGCGTACGCCCCGCTGAAGATTTGCGCGATGACGTCGCACGCCTGCTAATGGATCGAATGCGTGGCACACCGACAATCGGTCGTGCCCGTGCACTCGCCATGGCCGCCATCCGCGAGACATTCGAAGAAACGGGATTGGCCGTGGGTCGCGTCATCGATGCACCACAGCGCAGTAAGCATAAAGACTGGGGTGCTTATTTTGATCTCGGCGTGTCGCCTGCGCTCGGCGCGCTTGATTTTGTTGCCCGCGCCATCACTCCGCCCTATCGCACCCGCCGGTTTGATACGCGTTTCTTCATCGCCGATGCCACGCAGATTCACGGCGATCCGTCGGAAGTCAAGGGTTCAGGTGAATTGCAGGGCCTGCACTGGATCACCACTCAGGACGCCCAGGGACTCGATTTGCCCAACATCACGCGCACCATTTTGGCAGAGATAGATGATCGTCTGAGGTTGAATTCAGTTGCGCAACGCGCGAGGCCCGTGCCCTTCATCCACTTTCGCAAAAATCAGGCGATCCGCGACAGCCTGAGCGTTTGATGACTCAGATGAGCGATACACCGGCCAGGACCGTGCGGCCGCGCGATGCCGCGAGCCTCGTCATTGTCGATACGAGTGGTGCTGAACCGCGCGTACTGATGGGCCGACGCCACGCGAAGATGAAATTTATCCCGGATGCCTTTGTCTTTCCCGGTGGCAAACTTGACCCCGACGACATGCACGCGCTACCGGCAACACAACTGCGCGATGCAGCGCATTTTGGCTCGCCCGCCAAGGCACGCGGCCTTGCTATGGCCGCCGTGCGCGAGACATTCGAGGAAACAGGACTCATCCTGGCGAGGCCCGGTGATGTGGGCGCGTTGAGCGGTAAAGGTTGGGAGGATTTTCGTCGTGACGGGATTGCGCCGAATCTCGCAGTCATGAGCGGTCTTGCGCGCGCCATCACACCACGCCAAAGCCCGATCCGTTTTCACGCCCGCTTCTTTGCAACAACAGCAGACAATCTCAGCGGCACGCTGAAAGGCAGCGGCGAATTGGAAGACCTCGACTGGTATCCGATTTCAGCGGCGCTGAAACTGCCGGTGATCGACGTCACTGAATTTGTGCTGACGGAAGTGCGCGCTATCCACGCCGATGGGGTGACGCGCGCCGGCGCACCGCTCTATAGCTATCGCAACAACAAGCCCGTCGTCCGTAGTCAGGTGAATACGCGATGAACGAGCATGCCATTTCGGTCAGTGATAGGCGTCGCGGCATTGTGAGTGCCATTGCAAGCCTCACAGCAGTCGCCATGGGCCTCGGCGCTTCGCTGCCGCTACTGGCGTTGGAACTCGACCGGCAAGGCGTGTCGCCCTTCCTCAACGGACTGAGCGCCACTTCGGCGGCCGTCGGCGGATTGTTGGTCACTCCCTTTCTGCCAAAGCTCATTCAGTTGCTTGGCACGCGGCGTTTGCTGCTGACGGCCTTGTGGCTATCGATCGGCTGCCTGATGGCCTGCTACGCGCTGCCCAATGTTTGGATGTGGTTCCCGATCCGCTTCATGAACGGCGCAGCGCTGGTCATTCTGTTCGTGCTCAGCGAGACGCTTATCAACCAACTCGCTGAAGAAGCAACACGCGGTCGCCTGATCGGGCTATATGCGACGGTGCTCTCCATCGGCTTTGCCATTGGCCCTGCCATATTGGTCAGCGTCGGTGGCGTCGGGCTCACGCCCTATCTCATCATTGCGGTGCTCATGGCGCTCGCCAGTATTCCGATCTGGCTTGCCGGTCCGGCCATGTCGCATTTTTCGTCCCATGACGGGCCACGCCACAGCGTGCTCGCCTTCATCCGCATTGTGCCAACCGTCACCTTCGCCGCTTTCACCTTTGGGGCGTTGGAGCAGGGCACCCTCACATTGATGCCCATCTACGGCATTCGCGTGGGCTTGAGCGAACAGACAGCGGCACTGGTGCTGTCAGCTTTCGCGGCAGGCAACATTGTCAGTCAGATTCCACTCGGCTTCCTCGCCGACCGTTTCGACCGTCGCCTGTTGCTCATCATCTGCGCCCTCGTCGGCGCGGTGGCCATTGCCATGCTACCACTGGTACAGGGCACGATTTTGGTCATGCCGGTGATCTTCATATTCGGCGGAGTGACCAGCGGCCTCTATACGGTCGGCCTGACGCTTCTCGGCCAACGGATCAAAGGATCAGACCTTGCTGCTGCCAATGCCGCCTTCGTCATGATGTATAATTTCGGCGGTCTGGCAGGCCCTGCCATTGGCGGCGTCGCCATGCAGTTGATCCCGCCCCACGGGTTGCCTCTGGCTTTTTCTGTGATGACACTGTCTTTTGCAGGCGTCGCCGGATGGCGCTATTTCATGCTCAAAAATGCGGCCAAATAGCCCTATTTCCTGTCAAATCGAGGCTGTGCTTGACTTAGCCGGTGGCCTGAGTAGTCTGCGCCCAAATTGCCCCTTGGAGGGGTTCAACAGATTCTAAGCGCGCACGCCACGCTGCCCGCTCAACCTGAGGATTTCGCAACATGGCGAAGCCAGCATCGATCAAGATCAAACTCGAAAGCTCCGCGGGCACGGGCTATTTCTACGTGACCAAAAAGAACTCGCGCACGATGACTGAAAAATTCGTCATCAAAAAATACGACCCCGTTGCGCGCAAGCACGTCGAATTCAAAGAAACAAAGATCAAATAAGCCTGCGCTCAATGCAGCTTTATGCAAAAGGCCGGTCCATCAGGACCGGCCTTTTTGCTTAGGTGCATGGCAGAGAAAAAGGGTGGTCGGTCGGACTCATTGGCTTTTCAGAGGAGGCCACTCCACCACCACGTTCCGACCGACCGTGCCTCACGGACCCAGGAGATGCGGCGGACCTGAGCACCCCGCGAGGACACACATCGCTGCCTCAAACCTGTATCCGTTCACCCCCCAGCAAAGGGAAACAGGCGTGACAGCGAAACTTGGAACGTAATTCCTAGCATTACGACTGTCCCAAATAAAGTCACATCATAGATACACCCCATAAAGGTTTGATTAACCATGAATTTTTATGGTTAATGGACACAACTAAAGCGCGATTTCACATAAAGATGAAATAGCGTTTATCTATAAAATTCAATGAATTGAGAGATGTTTTGAACATCTCATGCGAGTTAAGCCGCTTCTGCGACCACCCGGTTGCGGCCGTCGCGTTTGGCGCGGTAGAGCGCCGCGTCGGCGCGCTCGAGCACCTTCTCACCGGTATCACCAGCCGCCTCGACCACACCAATACCGATGCTGACCGTCACGTTAAGTTCGAGCGTGTCCTCGACCTTGAAGGGGATTTCACCGATGCGCTGGCGCAAACGTTCGGCGACCATCATCGCGTAGGACAGATCCGTATCGGGCATGACGACAACAAACTCTTCGCCACCCATCCGGCAAGCGAGATCCACACCGCGCACGTTCTGGGAGATGCGCTGCGCAAATTCCTTGAGCACCGTGTCACCGGCCGCATGTCCGTGCGTGTCATTGACCGATTTGAAAAAATCGATGTCGAAAATCAAAATCGAAACCGGCTTGTGGTTTTGAAGTCCGTCCTGAACCATGGCCGCCAGATGGCTTTCCATATAGCGACGGTTATAGAGACCGGTCAGACTATCTGTAATGGCGAGCTCAAGTCCCTGCTGGAACTTGTCGCGCAGATAATCCTGAAAGCGTTTGCGGCGAAGCTGGGTCCGGCAACGGGCGACAAGCTCGTTGCGATCCACAGGACGCACAAGGTAGTCGTTCACACCCATGTCGAGCGCGCGGACAAGACGCGGCGTGTCGCCCTCCTCCACAATCGCGAGCAAGGGCGTCTGGCGTGTCGACTCGAGCGAGCGCAGCTGAGAGCAAAGTCGCAGACCATCGTAGTCGGAGAGTGTCAGACTGACGATCAGCAAGTCATAATCACCGATGGCTGCAAGCTGCGCCATTTCATCCGGCGTTTCGGCGACTGTCACCGTATGCTCGATCGAAAGCGCTTCGCACATACGCTTCAGCGATGTCGGACGATCATCAATAATCAAAGCGCGGCCAGGTTCGGTCATCAGCATCCGCTCGGTGCTGGTGCCCACAAGCGCGCCGATACGCTGACCGGTCGCTTCACGCATACGCAATTCGTCCGTGACCATTTTCAGGCGCACAAGACTTTTAACACGGGCGAACAAGGCCAGATCATTGACAGGTTTTGTCAGAAAATCGTCGGCGCCGGCTTCCAGGCCCTGAACACGGTCCTTTGATTGATCAAGCGCAGTTACCATGACGATTGGAATATGTTCGGTCGCGGGCGCAGCCTTCAGTCGGCGGCAGACCTCGAACCCGTCCATACCGGGCATCATCACATCAAGCAGGATGATGTCGGGCAATTCGCGGGTGGCGATTTCAATGGCTTCCGGCCCGGATGCCGCCTTGAGCACACCAAAATATTCGGCGGTCAACTTGGCGTCCAACAGCTTCAGATTAGCCGGAACGTCATCGACTATAAGTACGCGTGCCGTCACTGGTGTATCCTCTCAGCGAAGAAAGCGCTGAACGGTCTCAAGGAATTGCGTTACCGAAATGGGCTTGGAGATATATGCCTCGCAGCCCCCTTCACGAATTTTCTCTTCGTCGCCCTTCATCGCAAATGCGGTGACGGCGACAACGGGGATCGAACGCAGGCTGTCGTCTTCCTTGATCCATTTTGTGACTTCAAGACCGGACACTTCCGGTAGCTGAATGTCCATGAGGATCAGGTCAGGACGATTTTTGCGAGCAATCTCAAGCGCCTCGATGCCATCGCGCGTTTGCAACGTTTCGTATCCATGAGCGTCCAAAAGATCATGGAAAAGCTTCATATTGAGCTCGTTATCTTCGACGATCAGCACTTTTTTGGTCATCGCATCCATGCTCCAGAACTCCACTTGTTGCCGAGTCCGTCCGGCGCGCTATTAAGACTGCTAAGATCGGGCAAAAGGATGATTCCCAAGCCCGTTGCGCCTATATCACTCCAATATCGTTAACTAAGTCTTTATTCCGCCCGCCCGACCGGTCCTATTCTGCGCAAAACCGGCCTATGCTTAATGGGATATGTGGAAATTGACCTTTTTGCGGCCCGCACACCGGAATTGGCCTGCTAAGAATGCCAAAAAGAAGTGACCAACACATAAAATGTCAGGCCCGTTGATGAAACCAGATCAGGCTGAACTGATCGCCATTCAGGCTCTCGGGCACATCGCTGCCGAAGAAGACTTACTTTTCGCCTTTTTCGACATGACGGGCCTTTCGCCGGACGATCTACGTGCGCGGGCGAGCGAACCGGAAATTCTGGGCGGCGTGCTCGATTTCATCCTTATGGATGATCAGCGCCTGCTCGCCTTTTGCGAAACAGCACAAATACGCCCGGAACTGCCCGGGATCGCCCGCAAGATTCTGCCCGGCGGTGAAGAGGTACACTGGACATGAATACGACGACGCCACCGACCGCCGCCAATTTCTTCAATCAGGACCCGCTCGCGCTCGACCCCGATGTCGTGCCGCAGATCGAAGCCTTGAGCCTCGTGCGTGGTCGCCCGCTGATCGTGACCGATTGCGACGAAGTGCTGATGCAATTTCTGGTCGGATTGGAAACCTATATCGAAACGCAAGGCCTGTGGCTCGACCTGAAGAGCTATGCACTGACCGGCAACATCAAACGGCGCGACACCAACGAGCCGCTCGCACCTGCCGACATGCCGGCGCTGATGCAAAACTTCTTTGCCGCCTCGACCGGATCGCTTCTGCCAGTCGCGGGTGCGGCCGACGCCCTGAAATCGCTTTCAGTCCGAGCCCAAATCGTCGTGCTCACTAATATACCAGTCATCGAAAAAGACGCCCGCACGCGCAATCTCGCCGACACGAACATGCCCTACCCTGTTGTTGCGAACAAAGGCCTAAAGGGCGGTGCCGTCAAAATGCTCGCCGATATGGTCGATGCACCGACTTTCTTTCTCGACGATATTCCACACAACATCGCCTCTGTCGCCAAGGCTCATGACGCCTGTCACCGGTTGCACTTCATTGCCGACAAGCGCCTCGCCAAATTAATGGGGCAAGCACCCGACAGCCATTTTCACACGAGCGAATGGCATGAAGCCCACGCCTATATTTCCGAACGCCTCGACGCGTCGGGCTTCTGAATAAAATGACCATGCGGATCGGCATAGACCTCGGCGGCACAAAAATCGAAGGCATCGCGCTGCGCAATGACGGCTACGAAATCGCGCGTCTGCGCGTGCCGGCACCACGCGGCAACTATAACGAAACCATCGACGCGATTTGCTCGTTGGTCGGAAAACTCGAATCAGAGGCAGGACAGACAGGAACGGTAGGCATCGGCACGCCGGGTGCGCTCTCCCCCGCCACCGGTCGCATCAAAAATGCCAATAGCACCTGGATCAACGAGATGCCCTTCGATGTAGATATTGCAGCGGCATTGAAACGTCCCGTACGCCTTGCTAATGACGCGGACTGCTTCACTTTGTCTGAATCAACAGATGGCGCAGCAGCGGGCGCACCATCCGTATTCGGCGTCATCCTTGGCACGGGTGTCGGCGGTGGCATCACATTTCACGGACATTTGCATCAGGGGCCAAACGCTATCGCAGGCGAATGGGGGCACAATCCCTTGCCATGGCAACTGCCGGATGAAGTGTCCGGACCGGAATGCTATTGCGGCAAAAAAGGCTGCGTCGAAAGCTGGAACTCCGGTCCGGCTTTCGAGGCGGAATATCTGCGCTTTGAACGCGAGCACGGTGACCCGAAAACCGAAAGCCTACGTGCCGCAGAAATTGTTGCCGCCGCACGGAGCGGGAACCGTCCTGCGAAATCAGCTTTGAGGCGTTATGCCGACAGGCTGGCCCGTTCGCTCGCCCATATGATCAACATTCTTGATCCGCATGTGATTGTGCTCGGCGGCGGCATGTCGAATATAGATGAGCTCTATGTCGAAGTGCCTTCGCGCTGGGGCGCTTATGTTTTCTCGGACCGCGTCGATACAAAACTCGTCGCCAACAAGCACGGCGATTCAAGCGGCGTGCGCGGTGCTGCCTGGTTGTGGCCGGATCAATAGACATGACACAAACGGGCGAAGGCTCCGACACACAGGATGCGTCGGGATTTTGTCGGGATTGCTTTTCGGCTGTTCCCGTCGATGCCAAACGTTGCCCTGCCTGCAAGCGACCTCGCATTGCCCGCCACATCGAAATACACAAACTAA
>JAUSLL010000038.1 GCA_030649335.1 Parvibaculum sp.
CCGCCATGAAATAAGGGGAACAGAATGTCGAAGAACGTCGTGCAGCTTTCGGATAAGGGCGATAAAGGCCATCTGAATAAGCTGAAAGCCCTTGAGGCGGCGCTGAGCCAGATTGAACGCTCCTTCGGCAAGGGTTCGATCATGCGGCTCGGAAAGAACGAGCAGTTGGTCGAGATTGAATCCATTTCGACGGGCTCGCTGGGTCTTGATATCGCGCTCGGCATCGGCGGATTGCCGCGTGGCCGTGTTGTTGAAGTCTATGGACCTGAGTCATCCGGCAAGACGACATTGGCTCTTCAGACGGTTGCGGAAGCTCAGAAGAGCGGCGGCGTTTGCGCTTTCATCGACGCGGAACATGCGCTTGATCCGATCTATGCGCGCAAGCTTGGTGTGCAGCTTGATGATCTGCTGATCTCGCAGCCGGACACGGGCGAGCAGGCGCTTGAAATTTGCGACACGCTGGTACGTTCCGGTGCTGTCGATATCATCGTCATCGACTCTGTTGCGGCGCTGACGCCCAAGGCCGAACTTGAAGGCGAGATGGGTGACAGCCTGCCGGGTCTGCAGGCGCGCCTGATGAGCCAGGCACTGCGCAAGCTGACCGGTACGATTTCCAAGTCGAACACCATGGTCATTTTCATCAATCAGATCCGTATGAAAATCGGCGTCATGTTCGGCAGCCCGGAAACGACAACGGGCGGTAACGCCTTGAAATTCTACGCTTCTGTGCGTCTCGACATCCGTCGTATCGGTGCCATCAAGGACCGTGACGAAGTGGTCGGCAACCAGACCCGCGTGAAGGTCGTCAAAAACAAAGTGGCGCCGCCCTTCAAGCAGGTTGAGTTCGACATCATGTATGGCGAAGGCATTTCCAAGATGGGCGAGCTTGTCGACCTTGGTGTGAAGGCCGGGATCGTTGAGAAATCGGGCTCTTGGTTCTCTTACAACAGCACGCGGATCGGGCAGGGGCGTGAAAACTCCAAGACTTTCCTGCGTGAAAATCCGGAAATGGCGGCCGAGATCGAACAGGCAATCCGTGCCAATGCGGGGTTGATTGCCGACCAGATTTTGCAGGGCGAGCCGGAGCCTGATGAAGAAGGTGACGATCTGGAAGCGAGCGCGTAAGGCTCCGGAGGCTCTCCGGAACCCTCGTCAGGGAGGCTCGAAAACCGAGCTTTTCCTGTCAGGTTTCGAGGTCAATTCGAGCCTTTCCATGTCGAGGGTCCGGTGTATGTCCGGAGAGCCATCGACGGACCGGTTGAACCGGTCGGATATTTAAGTTTCTCTGCCTGAGTGCAAGAGCGGCGTCGGGGACCCCACCGGCGCCGTTTTGCTTTTTGGGGTGGGAATAATCTCTCCGAGGCGAGGATTATCTCTCCCGAGTGGGGATCGGGGGCAACCCCTTCGATTTCCCCGCATTTTGCCTGATTTCCCCGCTTGAAGGTGCGGGCGGGTGTTCCATGGGGGATTTCTAGACAGGGGCGAGGGCGAAAGGTAAAAGCTGGAAACGATTTGGCTCTGCCGGTCCGGCCCCGATTTTCGGGAAGGGGCGGCGGCGACCCGAAGTAACCTTGAGCGAGACACACGGAATGGCCGGCCTCAACGAGATCCGCAGCACCTATCTGGACTATTTTGCCAAGAACGGCCACGAGGTCGTTTCGTCCGGTCCGCTGGTGCCCAATAATGATCCGACATTGCTCTTCACAAATGCCGGCATGGTGCCGTTCAAGAATGTCTTCACCGGTCAGGAAAAGCGCCCTTATGTGCGCGCCACCTCCTCGCAGAAATGCGTGCGCGCGGGCGGCAAGCATAATGACCTCGACAATGTCGGCTATACGGCACGCCACCACACATTCTTCGAGATGCTCGGCAATTTTTCGTTCGGCGATTATTTCAAACCCGAAGCGATTGAATTTGCCTGGAACCTCATCACGCGCGAATTCGGCCTGCCCAAAGACCGCTTGCTCGCCACCGTCTATCATGACGACGACGAGGCGCATGGGTTGTGGAAGAAGATCGCCGGTCTGAGCGACAGCCAAATCATCCGTATACCGACGGCTGACAATTTCTGGTCGATGGGCGATACGGGCCCTTGCGGTCCGTGCTCGGAAATCTTCTTCGATCATGGCGACAAAATTCCCGGCGGCCCGCCCGGCAGCCCCGACGAAGACGGCGACCGCTTTATCGAAATCTGGAACCTCGTGTTCATGCAGTTCGACCAGATTGGCCCCGGCGACCGTCGCCCGCTGCCCAAACCGTCGATCGACACGGGCATGGGGCTTGAACGCGTTGCCGCCGTGCTTCAGGGCACACATGATAATTACGCGACCGACCTGATGCGCGCGTTGATCGTGGCGAGTGCCGAAGCGTCGAAAACCGATCCCGATGGCGCGCATGCCGTAAGCCACCGCGTTATCGCCGACCATCTGCGTTCCACGAGCTTCCTGATGGCCGATGGTGTGATGCCGTCGAATGAAGGCCGCGGCTATGTGCTGCGCCGGATCATGCGCCGCGCGATGCGCCATGCGCAGCTGCTCGGTGTGAGCGAACCGTTGATGTGGAAACTCGTGCCGGCGCTCGTGCATCAGATGGGCGATGCCTATCCCGAATTGCGCCGTGCACAGGCGCTCATCACCGAGACGCTGAAACTTGAAGAGCGCCGCTTCCGCGAAACGCTGGTACGCGGGCTGAAGCTGCTTGAGGAAGAAGAGCTGAAACTCGGTAGCTCCAAGGTTCTGCCCGGCGACATCGCCTTCCGTCTGTATGACACCTATGGCTTTCCGCTTGACTTGACGCAGGATGCATTGCGTCCCAAGGGCATTCAGGTGGAACAGGCCGGTTTCGACAAGGCGATGCAGAAGCAGCGCGAAGATGCGCGCGCCGCGTGGTCGGGTTCGGGCCAGAAGGCGACAGAGACCGTTTGGTTCGAGTTGCGCGAAACGCTCGGTGCGAGTGAATTCCTCGGCTACGAGAATGAAACCGCCGAAGGTAAAGTCGTTGGCATCGTTGTTGACGGTGCGTCGGTTGACGCCGTGGCGACAGGTAAGGATGCTACGATCATCACCAACCAGACGCCTTTCTATGGCGAGTCCGGTGGTCAGGTCGGCGACACGGGCCTGTTGTTCAGCAGCGCGGGCGCGGAATTCACCGTCAGCGACACGCAGAAAAAGCTCGGCGATATGATCGTGCATTTCGGCACGCTCAATCGCGGCAGCCTGAAGCTCGGCGATATTGTTGAAATGAAGGTGGATAGCACGCGCCGTACAGCGACGCGGGCCAATCACTCGGCAACACATTTGTTGCACGAGGCGCTGCGTCGTGTGCTCGGCGATCATGTGACACAAAAGGGTTCGATGGTGTCGCCGGAACGTTTGCGTTTCGACTTCAGCCACCCCAAGCCGATGACGCCGGAAGAAATTTCGGAAGTCGAAGGCATCGTCAACCGTGTGATCCGTCAGAACCGTGATGTCTCGACGCGTCTGATGACACCGGATGAAGCGATTGAAGCGGGCGCGCTGGCGCTGTTCGGTGAAAAATACGGCGACGAAGTGCGCGTGCTGGCGATGGGTGTCAATGATGCCTCGTTGAGTGCCGACGGCAATGGCAAAAACTATTCGGTCGAACTTTGCGGCGGCACGCATGTGCACCGTGTCGGTGATATTGCGATTTTCAAGATCGTCAGCGAAACGGCGGTCGCCTCCGGCGTGCGCCGCATCGAGGCGCTGACGGCGGAAGGCGCACGGCTTTATCTCGTTGAGCAGGACCGCTTGCTGCGCGAAGCAGCGGGCGCGCTGAAAATTGCGGGCGAGGATTTGCCTGCACGCGTGGCAGCGCTGATGGAAGACCGCAAGCGGCTCGACCGCGAGCTGAACGACGCGAAAAAGAAACTCGCGATGGGTGGCGGTTCGGGCGGCGGCGAAGCGGCGGCGGGCGAAAGCATCGGCGGCGTCAATGTTGTGGCGCGTGTGCTCATGGGTGTGAACCCGAAGGATTTGCGCGGACTGATTGACGAGGCGCGCAAGCAGATCGGGTCGGGCGTTGTGGCGCTTGTGGCCGTGAGCGAAGACGGCAAGGGCGCGATAGCGGTCGGCGTGACAGCAGATCTGACGGCGAAGTTCAATGCGGTGGAACTGGTGAAAGCCGGTTCGGGCGCGATGGGCGGCGCGGGCGGCGGCGGGCGACCTGACATGGCGCAGGCCGGCGGACCGGACGGCGACAAGGCCGATGCGGCGCTTGCGGCGGTGAAGGCGGCAATGGCGGTGGTTGCTGCTTAAGCGATTGACGTTCAGGGTGTTGTTGGAGCCGGTGCCCCCCACCCAACCCTCTCCCCACTTGCGCGTGGCGCAAACAGTAAGGAGAGGGGAGAGGGCTTACTCTTTGCGGCTCAGGACTTTGCGGGCGCTTTCGGCGCCGGTGACGGGGAGGCCTGTCGGGTCGAGGAGGCCTACCTGCACGAGGATGCCTGCCTGATCCCAATAGATATGTTCATATGAAATCTTGTCACCCTCGAAGCCGACGATGACGGCGACGACCATTTCGACGGGTTTGCCGCTGGGCGGGACATTGGGCAGCAGCCAGTCGATGACGGTGGTGTGGGTGAAGCTGATGAAAATTTCATCGACGATGCGGGTTTCGCCGACGGTGCGCGACACGCCGGTCATTTCGACGTCCGGCGGAAAGAATTTGCCGACGAGGTGGTCACGGTAGAATGCGTGGACCCCGGCCTTGCCGGAGCCGCCTGCCATTGTCGGGACGTGGTTGAGATAGGGGTCGGCACTCATCGTTGCCATTGTGGTGTCGAGATCGCCTTCGATCTCCGCGCCGACATGACGCTCGAACAAGGCCACCATTTCTTCTTGTTTTTTTGACAACATTGTCTTGCTTCCTATTTTCCTCGCTGGTGTGTGTCAGCGCGGATCAGCCGCGTGACTTGAAAAATAATGCCTGCAGTTTTTCACGGCCCATGACGCGTCCGAGTTCGTTGATGCCAAAGAAAGGGATCAACGCGATGAAGGCCATGAATGTGAGGGAGGCAATTTGCGCGGGGGAGGAGAGCGTGAAGGCTTCGGCGGGGGCACCGGCGGGGGCGGGGCGGAAGGCGGCGAGCAGGTGTTCTTCGAGCACATCAAAGCCGATGAGGACGATGGCGAAGAGGGCGGCCTTGATGAGGATGGGCCAGACGAGGGGGAGATGCTCGGCGCGACGCCCAAGGTGCAGATGTTCGGCGATGAGGACGAATTTGCCGAAGAGCAATGCTTTGAGCGTTACTTCGCCGAGGTGGGTCGCAAGGGTCCAATCGGAAGCCGTGACGGCATTGTGCAGCGTGAAGACGCTGAGCAGGAGCCAGAGATAAGCGGCGACGAGCAGGAAATGGCTGATGCGCTGGAAGAAGGTTTTTGAGTGGGGGGCGGTTTCGTCCGTGGGCATATGACTGGCTCGCTACGTTGGATTGCGATGAGCATATGACGCGGGGGTGAGAGCGGCAAGGTGGAGCTCTTAACTCCTCTCCCGTTGGGAGAGGAGGAGCGAGTGTAAGCGAGCGGAGGTGAGGGGCTTCGGGCGTGGCAAGACCCTCACCCGAAACGCTGTCGCGTTTCGACCTCTCCCTATGGGAGAGGTGGCAGGCAGACGGTTTTCCCTTAGGCCTGTTTGGCCAATGCCTTCACGAGGTTTTCGGCGACCTTGTCGATGAAGCCTTCGGTGGTGAGCCATTTCTGCTCCGAGCCGACGAGGAGGGCCAGGTCCTTTGTCATGTGGCCGCTTTCGACGGTTGAGACGCAAACCTTCTCAAGCGTGTGGGCGAAGTTATCCAGCTCGGGATTGCCGTCGAGTTTGGCGCGGTGCACGAGGCCGCGCGTCCAAGCGAAGATCGAGGCGATGGAATTGGTTGATGTTTGCTCGCCGCGCTGATGCTGGCGGTAGTGACGCGTCACGGTGCCGTGGGCGGCTTCGGCTTCGAGGATTTTGCCGTCGGGAGTTTGCAGCACGGAGGTCATGAGACCCAATGAGCCGAAGCCCTGCGCGACGCTGTCGGACTGCACGTCGCCGTCGTAGTTTTTGCAGGCCCAGACATAACCGCCGGACCATTTCATCGCCGAGGCCACCATGTCGTCGATCAGGCGGTGTTCGTAGACGATTTTGTTTTTCTCGAATTCGGCTTTGTACTCGCTGTCGTAGACTTCCTGGAAGATGTCCTTGAAGCGGCCGTCATAGGCTTTGAGGATTGTGTTCTTGGTGGAGAGGTAGACCGGGAATTTGCGGTCGAGGCCGAACTTGAGGCAGGCGTGCGCGAAGTCGCGGATCGACGCATCAAGATTGTACATGGCCATGGCGATGCCGGAGGCGGGGAAATCGAACACGTCGTGCTCGATGGTTTCCTTGCCGTCTTCTGACACCCATTTGATGGACATCTTGCCTTTGCCGGGGACGAGGAAATCTGTCGCGCGGTACTGGTCGCCGAAAGCGTGGCGGGCGATGACGATCGGCTCAGTCCAGCTCGGCACGAGGCGGGGGATGTTGCGGCAGATGATCGGCTCACGGAAGACTGTGCCGTCGAGGATGTTGCGGATGGTGCCGTTGGGCGACTTCCACATTTTCTTGAGGCCGAATTCTTCGACGCGGGCTTCGTCCGGCGTGATGGTGGCGCATTTGATGCCGACGCCGTGTTTCTTGATGGCTTCGGCGGCGTCGATGGTCACCTTGTCGTCGGTGGCGTCGCGATGCTCCATGCCGAGGTCGTAGTAATCGATTTTGAGATCGAGGAAGGGGAGGATCAGCTTGTCCTTGATCATCTGCCAGATGATGCGGGTCATTTCATCGCCGTCGAGATCGACGACAGGATTTTTGACTTTAATTTTGGACATGCGGCTCTGGACCCTTCGAGGCGTGACGTTTGGGAGGCGCGGGCGCGCGGGGGACCGCTGCCCGACGAAACGTGGGGCCGTGGGCGGGCAAATCAGCCCGCGCAAGGCGATATGATCGTATAACATTGCCCGTCATTTGATTAAAGGCAGGGGATCGCTTATTCAGCGCCCATGAATGATGCCGTAGCGGAAATGTGACTGATGGCCGGAACTGACCAGACTAAAATTGACCTATCTGCCGCCAAGGCGGGACCGGCCATGATTCTCGTGGAACCGCAGATGGGTGAAAATATAGGCACGGCGGCGCGCGCCATGCTGAATTTCGGGCTGAGCGAGATGCGGCTGGTGGCCCCGCGCGACGGCTGGCCGAACGACCGGGCACGGGCTGTGTCGTCGGGTGCGGACGTTGTGATCGACGGGGTGGTGGTGCACGCGACGACCGCGGGCGCGGTGGCGGATCTTGATTATGTCATTGCCACGACGGCGCGGCATCGCGACATGATGAAACCGGTTCTGACGCCTGAAACGGCGGCGAAAAAGCTGCGCGAGGTGATGGCGGCGGGCGGGCGCGCGGGCGTGTTGTTCGGGCCGGAGCGAACGGGGCTGACCAACGATGACGTGGTGCTGGCGGATGCGACGCTGATGGTGCCGGTGAACCCCGCGTTTGCCTCGCTCAATCTGGCGCAGGCGGTGCTGCTGATTGGCTATGAGTGGTTCAAGGGCGCAGACGAGACGCCGGCAGAGCGGATGGACTATCTGGATACGCGACCAGCTACGAAAGAGGAGCTTTTGGGGTTCTTCGAGCATCTGGAGGGGGAGCTGGACCGGTTCGGGTTTTTGAAGCCCATTGAGAAGCGGCCTTCGATGATCCGCAATATCCGCAATCTGTTCCAGCGGGCGGCGATGAGCGAGCAGGAGGTGCGGACCTTTCGCGGGATCGTGGCGGCGCTGTCGTCGCGGCGGGCGAAATGGGGGGGCTGAGGGGGAGGAATAGGGGTTTGACTTCGACCCCTTCGCGGGCTACAAACCGGCACGAATTCGGCCCATCTGGGCCGTTTTCTATCTTACGCACCCGTGGGGTCCGGCGACGCTTGTAGTCAGCCCCTGTCGGCCAGAAATGGCAAAGGAGGGCGCGTTTCCACTGTTTTTATAGGAAACCGCGATGACAAAGCGCATTGAATCTAAGTATAAAATCGACCGCCGCCTCGGCGAAAACATCTGGGGCCGCGCCAAATCCCCCCTCAACAAACGTGAATATGGCCCCGGCCAGCATGGTCAGCGCCGTAAAGGCAAGCTGTCGGACTTCGGTGTGCAGCTGCGCGCGAAGCAGAAGTTGAAGGGCTATTACGGCAATATTTCCGAGAAAGCCTTCCACGGCATCTACAAGGAAGCCCAGCGTCTGCGTGGTGACACCAGCGCGCTTCTGATCGGCCTGCTGGAACGCCGTCTCGATGCGGTTGTGTACCGCGCGAAATTCGTGCCCACCGTTTTCGCGGCACGTCAGTTCATCAACCACGGCCATATTCTTGTTAACGGCAAGAAGGTCAACATTGGCTCGATGCGTCTGAAAGACGGCGACGTCGTGGAAGTGCGCGAGAAGTCGAAGCAGTCCGGCATCGTGCTTGAAGCCATTGCCAGCGGCGAACGCGATACACCTGATTACATCGATGTCGATCACACGAAGATGACGGCGAAACTGCTCCGCGCACCGGCTCCTGCCGACGTGCCGTATCCGGTGCAGATGGAACCGAACCTCGTGGTCGAATTTTACTCGCGCAGCTAGTTCTACCGCTGTTTACAAATACGAAAAGCCCGCTCGAAAGAGCGGGCTTTTTTGTTGGGTGTTCAATCTATCAATTTGTGATGGCCGGGTTTGATCCGGCCATCCACGTCTTTGGGGCGCCAAAGGAAGAAGACGTGGATGCGCGGGTCAAGCCCGCGCATGACGGGTATGGGTTACTCAGCAGCGGCGGCTTCGATGCCTTTTTGGGCGAGGTATTCGCGGAGTTCACCCTGTTCGAACATTTCGCGGACGATGTCGCAGCCGCCGACGAATTCGCCTTTGACGTAGAGCTGGGGGATCGTCGGCCAGTCGGAGAATTGTTTGATGCCTTCGCGGATCTCGTTGTCTTCAAGGACGTTGATGCCTTTGAAGGGGACGTTGAGATAGGTCAGCACCTGCACGCAGGCATTCGAGAAGCCGCATTGCGGGAAGACGGGCGTGCCTTTCATAAACAGCACGATGTCGTTGCCGGTGACTTCTTCACGGATGCGGTCGAAGACGGGGTTGTCGCTCATGGTCTGCTGTCCTGTAATTCTGACTATTCGGTGGGCGCTGAGGTTTGCAGCGCGAGGGCGTGAAGCTCGGTGCCCATGCCGCCCTTCAGCGCCGCATAGACGAGTTGGTGCTGCTGCACGCGGGTTTTGCCCTTGAAGGCGGCGGAGATGACATTGGCCGCGTAATGGTCGCCGTCACCGGCGAGGTCACGGATGTCGATCGTCGCATCAGGCAAAGCGGCCTTGATCAGTTTCTCGATGTCCGTCGCACTCATGGCCATAACGCGGGTCTCTCCTTGATGTTTCAGGCGTCCAAAAGGTCCGGTCCGGCCATATAGGTCGGGAACCAGGCTTCGTGGGTTTCCTTTAATGTCCCCAATGATATGGGGGTAGCACCCTTGAGTGTCAATTCCGCGCCGCCCGTGGTGCCGATGACAAAGGCGGGCACATTGGCTTCTGCGGCGCGGTCAATCAGCGCATCGGCGGCTTTGGCGGGCAGGGTGACGACATAACGGGCCTGATCCTCGCCAAATGCCCAGGCGTGGAGCGGAATGTCGCTCAAGGCTTCAACCGAGCAGCCGATGCCGCCGGCCATGGCCATTTCGGCAAGGGCGACGAGCAAACCGCCGTCGGACGCGTCATGGACGGCTGTGAAGGCACCTGAGCGGATTTCAGTACGGACGAAATCGCCATTGTGGCGTTCGACGACGAGATCGACCGGCGGCGGCGCATCAGCAGCGCGGCGACCGAGAATGTCGCGGGCGTAGATCGACTGGCCGAGGTGGCCTTTGGTCTCGCCAAGCACAACGATGGTCTCGCCTTCGGCTTTGAAGCCGATGGTGGTGCGCACTGCGATGTCGGGCAGGAGGCCGACCGCGCCGATGGCGGGGGTCGGCAGGATGCCTTTGCCGTTCGTCTCGTTGTAGAGCGAGACGTTGCCGGACACGACGGGGAAGTCGAGCGCGGTGCAGGCTGCACCGATGCCTTTGATGCAACCGACGAACTGACCCATGATCTCGGGCTTTTCGGGATTGCCGAAATTCAGATTATCGGTGATGGCGAGAGGCTCGGCACCAACGGCTGTGAGATTGCGCCAGCATTCGGCGACCGCCTGCTTGCCGCCTTCTTCCGGATCGGCAAAGCAATAGCGCGGTGACACGTCGAGCGTGAAGGCGAGAGCCTTGGGACCATCGCCGATGCGGATGACGGCGGCATCGCCGCCGGGTCCGATGGCTGTGTTGCCCTGAATGAGGCTGTCATATTGTTCCCAGACCCAACGGCGCGACGCCATGTCGGGCAGGCCGATGATTTTGACGAGTGTGTCGGAGACGGAGTTCGGCGCGGCGAAGTCGGCGGCGGTGGTTGTCGCCGCCTTGGGTGTCGCGATCCACGGGCGATCATATTCGGGGGCCTGATCGCCAAGCTCTTTGATCGGCAGATCGGCCATTAATTCGCCGTGGCGGAAAATGCGGAAGCGCAGATCGTCGGTGGTCTTGCCGACGACGGCGAAGTCGAGATGCCATTTGCGGAAAACCGCTTCGGCTTCTTTTTCTTTCGCGGGGTCGAGCACCATGAGCATGCGCTCTTGAGATTCTGACAGCATCATCTCGTAAGCGGTCATGCCGGTTTCGCGGCAGGGGACCATGTCGAGATTGAGTTCGACGCCGAGGCCACCCTTGGCGCCCATTTCGACAGCCGAGCAGGTGAGGCCAGCGGCACCCATGTCCTGAATGGCGATGACGGCACCTGTGGCCATCAATTCAAGGCAGGCTTCGAGCAGGAGCTTTTCGGAGAAGGGGTCACCGATCTGGACGGTCGGGCGTTTTTCTTCTGTGTCCTGATCAAATTCCGCTGACGCCATGGTCGCGCCGTGGATGCCGTCGCGGCCAGTCTTGGAACCGAGGTAAACAATCGGGAGGCCGACGCCTTTGGCTTCGGAATAGAAAATCTTGTCCGTGTCGGCAAGGCCTGCCGCGAAAGCGTTCACAAGGCAGTTGCCGTTGTAGCTTTCGTCGAAGTTCACTTCGCCGCCGATGGTCGGCACGCCGAAAGAATTGCCGTAGCCGCCGACGCCAGCAACGACGCCCGCGACGACGTGGCGGGTGCGGGGATGCTCAGGCGCACCGAAGCGCAGCGCGTTCATGGCAGCGATGGGACGTGCGCCCATGGTGAAGACGTCGCGCAGGATGCCACCGACGCCTGTGGCCGCGCCCTGATAAGGCTCGATGTAGGAGGGGTGATTGTGGCTTTCCATCTTGAAGATGATGGCCTGACCGTCACCGATGTCCACGACGCCCGCGTTTTCGCCGGGGCCGCAGATGACGCGCGGGCCGGTGGTGGGGAGCGTGCGCAGCCATTTTTTGGATGACTTGTAAGAGCAATGCTCATTCCACATGGCCGAGAAAATGCCAAGCTCGGTGAGCGTGGGCACGCGGCCGATGAGGTCGAGGATGCGCTGGTATTCGTCGGGCTTCAGGCCGTGTTCGGCAACGAGCTTCGGTGTAATTTCTATTGCGTTCGCGCTCACGCTACGGCCTCCAGCAGACTTTCAAAGAGCGCGCGGCCTTCGGTACCGCCGTTCAGGTCTTCAATTTCGTTTTCGGGATGGGGCATGAGGCCCATGACATTGCCTTGGCTGTTGATGATGCCTGCGATGTCGTTCAGTGAACCGTTGGGGTTCGTGCCTTCGGCGTAGCGGAAGACAACGCGGTTGTCGCCTTCGAGGCGGGCCAGTGTGTCGGCGTCGGTGAAGTAATTGCCGTCGCCGTGGGCGACGGGGCAGCGCCAGACTTCGCCCTGTTTGAATTGGTTGGTGAAGGCAGTCTTGGCGTTGACTGTTTCGAGCTTCACATGGCGGCAGACGAATTTGAGGTTGTTGTTGCGCATCAGGATGCCGGGGAGAAGGCCCGCTTCGCAGAGCATCTGGAAACCGTTGCAAACGCCCATGATGTGGACACCGGCTTCGGCTTTCCTTTTTACATCCGCCATGATCGGCGCGCGGGCCGCGATGGCGCCGGTGCGCAGATAGTCGCCGTAGGAGAAGCCGCCCGGCAGGACGACAAGATCGACCTTCGGGAGTTCGGTTTCAGCGTGCCAGACGGCGAGGGGTTTTTGTCCGGTGATCTTTTCGAGCGCGGAGAGCATGTCGCGCTCGCGGTTCGATCCGGGGAAGACGATGACGGCGGATTTCATGCTTATTTCTCGTCGATCTCGATCGTGTAATTTTCGATGACGGTGTTGGCAAGGAGCTTCTTGCTGATGTCGTCGATGGTGGCGCGGGCAATGGCTGCGTCTTTTTCGTCGAGTTCGACTTCAAAGAACTTGCCTTGGCGGACGCTGGCGACATTGGGGAAGCCAAGGGTGCCAAGCGCACCTTCGATGGCTTTGCCCTGCGGGTCGAGCACGCCGTTTTTCAACATCACTTTGATGCGGGCCTTCTTGGGGATCGTGTCCTTCGGTTAGGTCCCCCCACCCAAAAAATCATTCTGATTTTTTGACCTCCCCACGAGGGGGAGGTGGAAGGGATGGTTTTGCCCCTCGCCGGAGCGAGGGGAAGTAAGACGTGGATGGCCGGATCAAGTCCGGCCATGACGCGCTGAGGAGCGCGTCATTTCACAAGTGTCGGGCCGCGGCGTTTGGGTTCGTTTTCGAAGAGGATGCCGAGGCGGCGGGCTACTTCCTGGTAGGCTTCGATGAGGCCGCCCATGTCGTTGCGGAAGCGGTCTTTGTCGAGTTTATCGTTGGTGCGGATGTCCCAGAGGCGGCAATTGTCGGGGCTGATCTCGTCGGCCAGCACAACGCGCACCATGTCGCCTTCGTAGAGGCGGCCGAATTCGACTTTGAAATCCACCAGACGGATGCCGATGCCGAGGAAGAGACCGGCGAGGAAGTCGTTGACGCGGAGCGCCAGCGCCATCATGTCGTCGATCTCCTGCGGCGTGGCCCAGCCGAAGGCGGTGATGTGTTCTTCCGAGACCATCGGGTCGTACAACTCGTCGTTCTTGTAATAGAACTCGATGATGGAGCGGGGCAGCTGCGTGCCTTCCTCTATGCCCAGACGTTTGGACAGGGAGCCGGCGGCAACATTGCGGACCACGACTTCGCAGGGAATGATTTCGACTTCGCGGATCAGCTGCTCGCGCATGTTGATGGCGCGGATGAAATGCGTGGGGACGCCGATGTCGTTCAGCTTGGAAAAAATAAACTCAGAGATGCGGTTGTTGAGGACGCCCTTGCCTTCAATCGTCGCGTGTTTCTGGCTGTCGGAATCGGTGGTGTCGTCCTTGAAGTGTTGGATGAGGGTTCCCGGCTCCGGGCCCTCATAGAGGACTTTAGCCTTGCCCTCATAAACACGTCTGCGGCGGCTCATGTCATGATTCCAATCGGTTGGCCCGGGTACTTAACGTTCCGGGTCGGTGCCACGAGGCGTCAGGAGACCGGAGAGGGTCAGGAATCGCCCCTCCAACTGGCGCGCAAGTTACTCTAAGCCCCCAACGGATACAATGCGACCAGATGGAAGGTTCGGGGGCGACCAGATGGAAGGTTTGGGGGCGGATTTCGGTCCTGAATGCGGAGCGGATTCTCAGGTGGATTGACCGTCGAAGCAGCGCATACCCTCGGGCGGCTCGACCCAGCTTTGGGCGCTTTGCATCCAGATGAAGGCCTGAGGACGGACCCATGATGTGTCGTCCAGCGTGCCGGGTTTGAGGACCAGCCGGTCTTCGACGTAACCCGGCACATTATAGATGCGGTTGCCGCATTCGGGGCAGAAGGCCCCTGTGTTGGCATTGCCGCTGTCGGCGGTGCGGGTGAAGGTTTTGAGCGGGCCGGTGACCACGAGGTCGGAACGCTTGATCAGCATGGACATGCCAAAGGCGCTGCCGGACTGGCGCTGACACTCGGTGCAATGGCAGGCCATGACGCGCATCGGCTCGGCATTGAGCGTGTAGCGCACGGCGCCGCATTGGCAGCCGCCTGAATAGGGGTGGGGCATGGGGTCTCCGGAGGTTAAATCAGACGTCATTGTCGCATGATCGCCGAGTTGCTTCACGGTTGAATTGGGGAGCGAGCGCGGCTATGTCTAGGCCTCCTTTTAGCAAGTCCCCCGGAGTGACCATGGCCACCTTCGACAAGCGCGAAGACAGTTTTGAAAACAAGTTTGCTCATGATGCCGCTTTGCAGTTCAAAGTGGCAGCACGGCGCAACAAGCTGCTGGGCCTGTGGGCGGCCGGTCTGATGGGGCTCGACGCCGCTGCCGCTGCTGAATATGCCAAGAGCGTGGTCGTGGCCGATCTGGCTGAGGCGGGCGACGAAGACGTGTTCCGCAAGGTGCGCGCCGATCTCGACGCCAAGGGCGTGGAACAATCTGACCACCAGCTTCGCCGCACGATGGACGAGCTGATGGCTGAAGCCAAAAATCAGATCCAGACCGAAGGCTGATCAGACTCAAGGCCTTGGCCTGAGTCGCTCCTATATTGAATCAATCCGCCATGCCGAGAAGCGCTGATGCAAAGCAGCGTTTCGCGGCATTGCGCGCTTCTGTTTCGCTGGCGTGGAGTTCGTCGGGCAGTTCCTGCTCGCGGCGGCGATGCATCGCCGCCCAGGCGAGAATTTCGACAGCGGCGCGGATGGCGAGGAATTTTTGCGGGGCGGACCAGCTAGGTGATGCCACGCGCTCCATATAGGCCATTAGGTCCGCGAGATAGGTGCCGCGCACATTGCGACGGTAGATCGTGTTCAATTCCGGAATGTCGAGATTGCAGGCGTCGAGCAACCAGATGGTGCGGCGCTCTTGCGTCAGTGTGTCGTAATTTTCAGCGCCGATGGCTTCGAGCGTCACAAGGTCTGGCGCACGGCCGGAGGCGAGCGCGGCCTTGAGCGTTGGCCAGAGGCTGCGCGAGGCGACCTCGGACGTGAGCAACCGCGTTGTCTCATGGATGCCCGGATCTGTGACGGGCACGGGGAGGGCGGCGAGAGGCTGCTTCGTCACATGCATCACCGCGAGATGGAAGAGGGCCTCTTTGCTGTCGGCATAGAGATAAAGCGTGCCGACCGAAACGCCCATGCGGCGCGCGATGTCGGCGACCTGTGTGCGGCGGAAACCTGTTTCGGAAAAGCAGGCAGTGGCGGCCTCGGCAATGTCGGTGAGGCGGGCCAGAGACTTCTCCGGCGATTGGCGAGGCTGACGGGCGCGGGCAGGTGGCATGAAGTCGGGCTCTTGCGGTTGAATTCGATTTGTGTAGTATATGAATGATTCATTCATTTAGCAAGCGGCCTTGGTCCGGGGCAAGTGGATGTGGAATCGGGGATTTCGGGTCAGTTTTCGATATCGGGGGAATGCCATGTTCGTATGCCGCTTCAGAGACCGGATCAGGGTGTCAGTGTTTGCTTCGGGGCTGGTGCTGGCAGCCATTGCGGGGATCTATGCGGTTTCGGCTGAGGGAGCCGAGGCGCGCTGGGACCACTATGGCGGCGATGCGGGCGGACAACGCTATGTGGCGGCGAGCGCGATCACGCCGGAAAATGTCAGTGGACTGACGGAAGCGTGGCGGGCCTCGACGGGCGCGCTGGAAGGGAAGTCCGCCGAGACGCTGAAGCGCTATGCTTTTGAGGGCACGCCTATTCTTGCGGGAGAGGCGCTCGTCATCTGCACGCCGTTCAATGTGGTGAAGGCGCTGGATCCGGCGAGCGGCGCGGAGCTGTGGAGCTATGATCCGCAGATCGCGACGGATCAGCGACCGGCCAATCAATTCGTTTGTCGCGGGGTTGCCTATTGGCAAGACGCGATGGCCGCGCCGAACGCGGATTGCGCGACACGGATTTTCATGGGCACGAATGACGGGCGGCTGATTGCGCTGGATGCGCGCAACGGGCGGCTGTGTGCAGGCTTCGGGCACAGTGACTTGCGACCGGGTGAACTGGATGTGGGCGCTGACAGGCTGCTCGTCTGGCCCGGCGAATTCCAGATCACCTCATCGCCGGTGGTGACGGGCGACACGGTGATTATCGGTTCGGCGATCAGCGACAATGTGCGGGCCGATGCGCCCAAGGGCACTGTGCGGGCCTTTGACGCGCGGACGGGCGAGCGTCGCTGGAGCTTTGACCCCGTGGCGCGCGGCGCGGCGGACCATCCGCAGGACTGGCCGGAGGACGTGAGCAGGATCGGGCAGGCGAATGTCTGGGCACCGTTCTCGGTGGATGAGGCGCGCGGGCTGGTGATCCTACCGACATCGAGCGCGAGTCCGGATTTTTTCGGCGGGTTGCGCAAGGGGGACAATCGCTATGCCAATTCGGTGGTGGCGCTGAACGCAAAAACCGGCGCGGTGGTCTGGTCATTCCAGACCGTGCATCACGATGTTTGGGACTATGACCTGCCGTCGCAACCGACGCTCGCGACACTGACGCGCGAGGGCAAGCCTGTTGATGTTGTCATTCAGGTGACGAAGACGGGGTTCATGTTTGTGCTGGAGCGCGAGACGGGGAAGCCGTTCTTCGGTGTCGAGGAACGCGCTGTGCCGCAGGGCGGGATGTTGGGTGAATTGCTTTCACCGACGCAGCCTTTTCCGGTGAAGCCACCGGCGCTGGTGCCGCAGGCGCTCGGTAAGGACGAAGCCTGGGGCGTTGCCTATTTCGACAAAAAGGGATGCGCGGAGCGGCTGGAGCATGTGCGCAGCGAAGGGCTTTTCACGCCGCCCTCGCTTGAAGGCACGGTGCTTTATCCGTTCAACGGCGGCGGGGCGAATTGGGGCGGGATGGCGTTTGATCCGGTGCGCAAGATCGCGGTCGTGAACGTCAATATCGCGGCGCATATCATCACGCTGTTTCCGGGAGCGGAATTTAAAGGCCGCAAGGATGTGGACGGGCATGCGGAAATCTCGCCGATGAAGGGCACGCCTTACGGGATGCGGCGTGATCTTTTTGTGTCGGGACTTGGGTTGCCCTGCACGCCGCCGCCGTGGGGCAAGCTTGTGGCGGTTGATCTCAATGACGGCACGATCAAATGGTCCGAACCGCTCGGTACGATCCGCGATCTCGCGCCTGTGCCGCTGCCGCTGAAATGGGGTGTGCCGAATTTCGGGGGGCCGCTGGTGACGCAATCAGGATTGATTTTCATCGGCGCGGCGATGGATAACTATCTGAGAGCCTTCGATACGATGAGCGGCGAAGAATTGTGGAAGGGCCGCTTGCCTGCAGGCGGACAGGCGACGCCCATGTCCTATGTGTGGCAGGGTAAGCAATATGTGGTGATCGCGGCGGGTGGTCACGCGCGGGCGGGCACGAAAATCGGTGACGAGATTGTCGCCTATGCGCTGCCGGACAAGTAGCGGAGGGGCTGCGATGCTTTATGCGGATGGCGGGGCGATGCCGGTGGTCGAGGCGGGCGCATGGGTGGCACCAGACGCGAGCGTGGTGGGCGATGTTACAATCGCTGCCGGTGCGCGCGTTATGTATGGCGCACGTATCGTTGCGGAGAGCGGCGGCAAAATCCGTATTGGCAAAAATTGTATCGTGATGGAAAACGCGGTGATCCGCGCCACCGCGCGGCATGATTGCGTGATCGGGGATCATTGTCTGATCGGGCCGCAGGCGCATGTGACGGGTGCGACGGTGGAAGACGAAGTGTTTGTTGCAACCGGTGCGTCGGTGTTTCACGGGGCGCGGCTCGGCAAGGGCTCGGAAGTGCGGATCAATGCGGTGGTGCATATCCGCACGGTTGTCGCGGCGGGCGACACGGTGCCGATTGGCTGGGTGGCGGTGGGCGATCCGGCAAAGATTTTACCGTCTGATCAGCATGATGCGATCTGGGCGGAGCAGGCACCGCTGAATTTTCCCGACTGGGTTTACGGCTTGCCGCGCTCGACACCGGAGATGATGCAGGCGATCACGGCGAGGTTGTCGGGGGAGTTGGGCGGGGACTGAATGTGTTGAGGCGCCCCTCACCCAACCCTCTCCTCAAAGGGGAGAGGGCTTTTAGACTTTCACCCAGCTTGCTCCGTCAGCAGACGACCTTACCGCAGCATCAATGAATTGCATGACCGCGAGGCCCTGCGCCAAATCCGGTGCGGGCGTGGTTACGGTCTTGCCAAGCTGGCGGGCGCGGATGAGGGTGGCGGAGTCCGTATAGAGGCGGGAGAAAGCGGAGGCATAAGGCGCGAAGCTGCCGAAGCCTTGCGCTTCGAAATGGATGAGTTCGGCAAGTTCGGCGTCATCGGGGGTGAGGGTTTCCGTCGGCTTGCCTGCGAGCGTCAGGTGAAGCTGGCTCGGGTTTTCGACGGACCAGCCGAGCGAGGCTTTGCTGCCGTAGATGAAGAACGCAAAACCATTGCCCTTGCCGATGGCCATTTGCGAGCAGGACAGATTGCCTTTTGCGCCACCTTTGAAACGCAGCAGCGCGTTGCCGTCATTGTCGAGCTTGTTGTGGATGCCGAAGGCGGAGAGGTCGGCGGCGACGGATTCAAGCTCAAGGCCTGTGAGCCATGTTGTGATGTGAAACGCGTGGCTGCCGATGTCGCCCAATGTGCCTGCCACACCGCTCATGGCGGGGTCGAGATGCCAATTGGCGGCACCTGCATCATTGTCATAGGCGACGCGGCCGTCCTGCAGATAGGACGAGTGGATGGTGCGGATGTCGCCGAGGGTGCCAGCCGTGATCAGTTCGCGGGCGCGGCGGACCATGGCGAAGGCGGTGTAGCTATGGGCAAGCACGAAAGCGACATTGGCTGCGGTGACGGTGGCGGCCAGCGACTGTGCCTCGGCAAGATTTCCTGTCATCGGCTTTTCGCAGATGATGTGGACACCGTTGCGGGCGAAAGCCTCGACGGCGGCCGCATGGAGGGCGTTGGGTGTGAGAATGGCGACGGCTTCGATACCGTCGGCGCGGGCGGCCTCGGCGGCGGCCATTTCATCGAAGCTCGCGTAGGAGCGATCAGCGGCGATGCCTGCGGCGGCGGCTGAAGCGTCACTGCGGGCTTTGGTCGAGGAGAGCGCACCGGCGACAAGTTCGAAGCCGCCGGAGTGGGCCGCGCCGATGCGGTGAATATCGCCGATCATCGAGCCTTTGCCGCCACCGACCATGCCGAGGCGTATTTTTTGAGCGGACATTCTTTTGTTCTCATGCTGGTGCGTTGCGGGTGACGGGAAAATAACGCGATGTCAGAGATTATGCGAGTTTCCCATCAACAGAAGAGCACTTTAACAACCTAATACTGACATGATTGCGTGCCAGTCTTCCTTTTTCACGATCCAGAAAAGGAGAGACGCCATGTTTGAAAAAATGGTTGCGCCCGACAATGTGATCGCCATTCGCCTGAGCGATACGCTCACCGTCGATGACGTAAAGCACTATAAGGTGCTGGTTGAAGAAAAAATTGCAGAGCATGAACGCTTCGGCATGTGTGTCGATATGAGCGGCATTAACAAGATCGGCGTCGATGCGCTGACGGAAGACGCCAAAGTGGAGTTCGAGCTTCTGACCCATGTGACGAAGTTTCGCCGCTGCGCGATTGTCACTGACCGTTCTTGGATCAAGACGCTCGCCAATACTTTCGGTCACCTGATCCCCTTGCTTGAAATGAAATCCTTCGAAGGTGGCGAGTGTGCGGCCGCCATTGCATGGGCGGCTGATGGTCCGGCACGCGAAGAGGCGAAAACCGCACCTGTCGCTTCCGCCATGCCGGAAGATGTTATTGCCAAAAGCGCATAGGCTTTAAGCCGCGTAAGGTTGAACGAGGGCGTGCGGGCATTTAGCCCGCGCGCCCTTTTTCTTGCCCGCCGCAGCTACAGACTTGAGTTTGTGGGGCACCTCGTCCCACACTCAGGGTAGAAAGTAGAAACGGGGAGAGGCGACGATGGTTGACTACAAGAATGTGACGATTGAAAAAACGGGTGCGGTGGCTCTGGTGCGGTTTGACCGGAAGGGTGCGCGCAATGCGTTCAATCAGGAAACGATCCTTGAATTGACGGATGTGGCACGACGGTTTCAGGACGATCTCACGGTGCAGGCGGTAGTGCTGACGGGTACGCGGGAGGCTTTCTCCGGTGGCATCGATCTTAAAGAACGTGCCTCGCGGGCTGTGACGGCGGGATCTGATCTTGAATTGCGCCAGACCTATTATCGTGGCGTCAAACTCTGTCAGGCGTGGGAAGACATGCCGCAGATCACCGTGGCGGCGATTGAGGGCATGGCGGTGGGCGCAGGCGTGGCGCTGCCGCTGGCTCTCGACTGGCGCGTGATGGGACGTGACGCGTTTCTCTATGTGCCGGAAGTGAAGATCGGCATCAACCTGCAATGGGGCGCGCTGCCGCGTCTTGTGACGCTGGTGGGACCGGCGCGCGCCAAACGTATCTGCATCCTCTGTGAGCGAATGGGTTCGGCCCATGCGCTTGACTGGGGGCTGGTGGATGAATTGGCCGAGGACGGTAAAGTGGTGGAAGCTGCGATGGCGCTGGCGGGCAAGGCAGCCGCCATGCCAGCACCGGCTGTACGCATGGTGAAGGAGGCGGTGAACGCGACGGCGTTTGCGCTGCATAAGGTGAGTGCTTATGCAGACGCGGACCAAAGCCAGCTTTCGACGAATTTCCGCTCGGCGCAGGCGGAGAGCGACAAGTTTGTGAATAAGGGGTGATCCTTCGAGACGGGCTAAGGAGCCCTCCTCAGGATGAGGGAGTTGGGTTGTGGTGAGAGCGTCATTGCGAGAGGAGCGAAGCAATCCAGAGCGGCGAAGGAAGACTGGATTGCCGCGTCGCTTCGCTCCTCGCAATGACCGGAATGATGGTTTCAAAATTTCGTCATGGCCGGACTTGATCCGGCCATCCACGTTTTTGTAGCACGTTAGGAGAAGACGTGGATGCGCGGGTCAAGCCCGCGCAAGACGAAAAAATGAAGGCTAAGACTTCTTCTGCATCCGCGTGGCGATCTGTTCCAGTGAGAGAAGGTGGTTGCCTTCTTTCGGAATATCGTAGATCGCGGTGTTCATGGAGCGGACGAGTTTTCGGACGATCTTGCCGGTTTCGGGATGCGTGTCCACGTCGATGACGTTGAAGCAGCAGGTGTTTTGGTCGATCATCGGCACGGTGGCGAGGCCGGTGTCGAAAGCCCAACCGATGATGAGGCGGTTGATGCCGCCATGGGCGACGAGGGCGAGGGTTTCCCAATTTTTCTCGGCGAGAATTTTTTCAAGAGCAGTGGTGACGCGTGTGTTGACGTCCGCAAAGCTATCGCCGCCGACATAACGCGCGCCGGGCACAGCGGCGTCTTTGAAACTGTAAGCGAGTTCTTCGAGGGTGAGGGCTGTACGTGCAGTGCTGTCGCCCTGAAACTCAACGAAGGAGTCGTTCTTTTCGACGGGGATGTTGCGGCCTTCGAGGATCAGCTCGGCGGTTTCGACCGAGCGCGGGAAACTTGACGAGACGGCGCGGTCAAACGGGATGTTGGCGAGTGCCTTGCCGGTCATGGTCGCCTGCTCGCGGCCCCATGCGGTGAGCGGTACGATGGTTGAGTCTGTGACGCGTACGCCATTGTCATCAACATAAGAAACATCGCCGTGGCGAAAGACATAGATGCGGCGACGGTGCGAGCCGTCGAAGGCAGTGCGGTGCATTAAGGGTGGTCCTTCAAGGTTAATTGCTTTAGGGGTGAGTATAGAGGGAAATGTGACGCCTAAGCGAATAATGCTAGGGCGCACGAAATTGTTGGCATGCTGTCAGCACGTCGTCGCTGTTCCGGTGCAATGCCGCATCTGTTCCCAATGCTCATCATGATGCCTGAAAGCATTTTCAACATGCTTCGCTTTGATATTTGAAAGCGTCGTGGGCGTTGCTTTTCAAATTCGATCCGCACTTTCTAAATCCTGTACTCAAAAAAGAGTTGTTTTACTTATGCGCCAAAATTTTTCGCGCTATGCGCGGCTTCGTCAGCTTGCTCTTGTTTCGGCAACAGGCCTGACCCTCATTCTTGCCACGTCGCCTTCATATGCTCTTCCTCTTCCCCTGCCGCCTTCAAATGCTGATGGTGGCAACGGTGGTGACGCTTTTTTGGGTGAGGAAGGTGGCGCTGGCGGCGAGTTTGGCTCGTCAGGGGGTAATGGCGCGGGAGACGCTAATGGCGCTGGCGGCGGCGGTGGCGGCGCGCAAGATTCGGCAAGTGTGAACGGCACCTCTGGTGGTGACGGCGGCAACGGCGGCGGCGACAGTGGCCAAGGTGGTTTTGGAGCAGGTGCGGCGGGGGAAGCAGGCGAGGCCCCTAACTTCGTCGGCGGCGGTGGCGGCGGTGGCGGCGGTGCCAGCGGGGCCTATGGCGCATTGAGCGATAGCGATCTGACGGGTGGCAACGGCGGTGCAGGTGGCGCAGCCCTAGGCGATGACGGCAACGGCGGTGGCGGCGGCGGCTCCGGCGGATTTGGTGCAATTGTAAAAAGCGGCGTCTCCAGCACCAATACCAGTACGATCACAGGTGGTGTTGGCGGTGCAGGCGGGGCTTCCGATGAAGGCGGCTACGGCGGCGGCGGCGGTCGTGGCGGCTACGGCATTTATTTCGACACACCAGACGATTATGCGCTCACCAATAGTGGCGACATTTCGGGTGGTGCGGGCGGTGCTGGTGGCGCTGGCACGGCAGGCGCTGGGCGAGATGGTCTTGGCGGTGCCGGTATTCATGGAGAAGAGCTGGATATTATCAATTCGGGTGCGATCACAGGTGGCCTCAGCGGCGACGGCGTGACGAGGGCCAATGCCATTGAATTTTCCGGCATGACGAACTCGCTTGAAGTCCGGGCGGGATCGACAATCATCGGCAATGTGGTGGCGAACGGCTTGGCAGATACGCTGATCCTTGGCGGCGCGACGGATGCGAGTTTTGATGTGTCTAAAATTGGTGCGGGTGCGCAGTATCAAGGCTTCGATTTATATGAAAAGCATGGCTCTGGCACCTGGACACTGCTGAACTCGACAAGTGCGATGACCAACTGGGATGTCTGGCAAGGTATGCTGAGTATCGGTTCGGATGGTGCACTTGGCGCGACATCGAGCACACTGAAGCTGGGCGGCGGTACGCTGCAAATCAGCTCGGATATCGTGCTCAACGCGGCGCGCGCCATTTCGATCGGTGGTGACTCTGGGGCAATTGATCTTCTGAGCCATTCAATGCAAATCGATCAAGGCATCACAGGCGACGGCGCACTGTATGTCACCGGCGATGGCGTTAACGAGGCCGTTCTCACTCTGAATGGCAACAATACGTATTCCGGCGATACGACCATTGAAGAAGCGACTGTGATTCTGGGTGATGTCGACCATGCGACGGCCGCCACTGCAGGCGATGTGTATGTCACAAGCGGCGGTTTGTCCGGTGTGGGTACGGTTGGTGGAAACCTCACCAATACAAACGGGTTTGTTGCAGGCGGGGCGAGGGTCGGCATGTCTGGATTTGCCGGTACATTGCGTGTGGGCGGCGATTATGTTCAAGGGGCCGGCGGCACTTATGTTGCCTATGTCACTCCGACAGATTCAACCTTGCTTGAAGTGACAGGTACGGCGAGCCTTGCCGGTACTTTGGCTGTGGGTCTTGCGCCGGGTGTTTATACGCCGCGTGAGTATACGATTTTGACAGCGTCGAGCGTGGGGGGGGCGTTTGACTCGTATAGCGCCAGCTTTGTGGATTCAGAGAATACGGAAGGTGCTGACGGTCCCGATAACGTGATCTACACCGAAAATTCGGTTGTTTATTCGGTGAGCGATTTGACCGTCGATCCGACCAATACGGAAGTCGTCTCGACACAGAGCAATGTTGTGGTGGGCAATTCGCAGAATGCCAATGATACGTTGCTGGGGGCCTTGGACACGCTGGGGTCGTCTTCCGGCGGCACTGATACTGCGATGTACTCCGATGGCTATGTGCGACTTGCGCTGGCTGACGATGCGGCGCTCGCAGGCCTTCTGGCGCCTGCGCCCGAGAGCACGCGAACGAGCCTCTGGAGCAAGGTCATCGGCAGTCTGACGTCGGTGGATACGAGCAATGGCAAGACGGGCTTTGATAGCAAGACCGGCGGTCTTCTGGTCGGTGCGGACCGTTCGTTGGGCATTGGCTTTACGGCGGGTGTGGCCGGTGGCTACAGCTATACCGATATTGAAGATAATTTCGGCAGCAGCGGGACGGTCAGCACGGGCCGTCTGGCGGTTTATGGACGTTATCAGCAGGGCATCTATGGCGTGGATGCGGTGATTGGTTATGGGCATGACTGGTTTGACGCCGATCGTGGCGTGGCCGGACAGGTCGCTTCGTCGAGCCATGAGGGTGATGAAGTGAACGCCGCGATTGCCGCGCATGTGAAGCTTGCGGCGGGCGACTATGTGGTGACACCCAAGGCGGGCGTGAGCTATGTCCACCTCTGGGAAGATGGCTACACGGAAACAGGCGCGCCGGGCTTCAATCTTAATGTGGCCGCCCGCGAGATCGACAGCCTGCGTCCTTTCATCAGTGTTGATGTGGCGCGTTCCTTTACAACGGCGGGTGGCACGAAGCTGACGCCGCATGTGAATGCAGGTTACTCGCGCGAAGTGATGGACAATGCACCGACGTCATCGGTGAGTGTTGGTGGTGGCTCGTTCCTCGTCAGTGGTGTGTCGCCGTCGCGTGATCGCGTGTCGCTGGGTGCCGGTCTTGACGTGGCGCTGAACAAGGATGTGTCCGTGCAGATCGGCTATAAGGCCGTGCTGCCGACGGGCAATCTGCTGGAGCAGACAGCAGAGGCGAGCGTCGTCTGGACGTTCTGATTTTTCAGAGTCGAATGAAGAAGGCGCGAGGTGGTGAACCTCGCGCCCTTTTTCTTTCTCCCCGTGTTGCCCCGATCAAGTCGGGCGAAGACGGATAGGGTATTTGGTTCACACTTCGCCGAAGACGCGTTTGAAGATCGTGTCCACGTGTTTCGTGTGGTAGCCGAGGTCGAAGAGGTCTTCGAGTTCTTTGTTTGATAGTTTTGCGGAGACGTCCTTGTCGGCTTTCAGCAGATCGAGGAAGTTGCCTTCGCCGCGCCAGACGGGCATGGCGTTGCGCTGGACGAGGCTGTAGCTGTCTTCGCGGCTGACGCCTTTTTGCGTGAGCGCCAGCAGGATGCGCTGCGAATGCACCAGGCCACCGAGGCGGTCGAGGTTTTTCTGCATGTTCTCAGGATAGACCAGCAGCTTGTCGATGACGCCTGCGAGGCGGATCAGTGCGAAGTCCAGCGTGACGGTGGCGTCCGGTCCGATCATGCGTTCGACGGACGAGTGCGAAATATCGCGTTCGTGCCAGAGGGCGACGTTTTCCATGGCGGGGAGTGCCATGCCGCGCACGAGTCGGGCGAGGCCGGTGAGGTTTTCGGTCAGCACCGGATTGCGCTTGTGCGGCATGGCCGACGAGCCTTTCTGGCCGGCGGAGAAAAATTCTTCCGCTTCCAGAACTTCGGAGCGTTGCAGGTGGCGCACTTCGGTGGCGAGGCGTTCAACCGAACTGGCGATGACGCCCAGCGTTGCAAAGTACATGGCGTGGCGGTCGCGCGGGATGACCTGCGTTGAGACGGGTTCGGGCTTGAGGCCCAATTTTTCGGCGACATGTTCTTCGACGCGGGGGTCGATGTTGGCGAAGGTGCCGACCGCGCCGGAGATGGCGCAGGTGGCGACTTCTTCGCGCGCATGGACGAGGCGCGTGCGGCAACGCTCGAACTCGGCATAGGCCTGCGCCAGTTTGATGCCGAAGGTGGTCGGCTCGGCATGGATGCCGTGGCTGCGGCCGATGGTCGGCGTCATTTTGAATTCAAAGGCGCGGCGCTTGATGGCGGCGAGCAGGATGTCGAGGTCGGCGAGCATGAGGTCAGCGGCGCGCACAAGCTGGACGTTGAAGCAGGTGTCGAGCACATCGGATGACGTCAGGCCCTGATGGACGAAGCGGCTGTCGTCGCCGATGAATTCCGACAGATGCGTGAGGAAGGCGATGACGTCGTGCTTCACTTCGCGCTCGATCTCGTCGATGCGCTCCACATTGAAGACGGCCTTGCCGCCGCGCTCCCAGATGTTCTTGGCGGCTTCCTTGGGGATGACACCGATTTCCGCCAGCGCATCGCAGGCATGGGCCTCGATCTCGAACCAGATGCGAAACTTTGTTTCGGGGGTCCAGATGGAAACCATTTCAGGCCGCGAATAGCGGGGGATCATGGGCATAGCCTCTCAACAGCGGGTGGGATGGGCACGGTTTAGCAGAAGGTCGGGGGGGCCTCAATAGGACGGGATGTCTCCTGAGTTGCTTGCGGGCGGAAAATGAATAATTCTCGCATATAGGGAGAATGAGGCGCGGAAAGCTGCCGAAACGCGATAAGGGGAGTGGATATGGCTGGGTTTGTGGATGCTGTTGAACAAGGAAACCTCATTCGTAAGAAGGAGGTGACACCGCTGGAGCTGGTCGAAGAGACCATTGCCCGGATTGAAGCGGTGAACCCCAAGATCAATGCCGTGTCGGCCAAGGACTATGAGCGCGCCCGCGCCCGCGCCAAGGGGCCTCTGCCGGAAGGGCCACTATCGGGCGTGCCTTATCTGCTGAAAGACATTGAAAATTATGAAGGCATGAACGCCACCATGGGCTCGCGGCTGCTGGCGAATAACTTGGTGACGGACACAGCGCCCGTGCCGCAAAAGGCAGTGGATGCGGGCATGGTGATTGTGGGTAAGACCAATACGCCGGAATTTGGCTTGCTGGGGACGACGGAAGGGTTGCTGCTGGGCGCCTGCCACAACCCTTGGAACCTCGAGCATTCATCGGGTGGGTCATCCGGCGGTGCGGCGGCGGCTGTGGCGGCGGGGATTGTGCCTGTGGCCAATGCTTCGGATGGCGGTGGCTCGATCCGCATTCCGGCATCGTGCTGCGGGCTATTCGGGCTTAAAGCCACACGTAGTCGCATGAAGATCGGCCCGACGCCGCTGGCGGCTGACATTGTGTCGGTCAACAGCGTGAGCCGCACCGTGCGCGATGCCGCGATGGTGCATGCGCTGGCGGAAGACCGCGACGATGACGCGAAATATGTGCCGGATGGATTTGTCTCTGGTCCGTCGAAGCAACGGCTGAAGATTGCTTTTCATACGAAAACGCCGACGGGCCAAGAACCGCACCCTGATGTGAAAGCCTCGATTGAAGCCACCGCAAAGCTCTGCGCTGATCTGGGGCATGACGTGGTGGAGGTGAAAAACCCGTTCTCAGGCGATGAGTTCATCACGCAGTTCTTGACCGTTTGGGCATCAAGCCCGGCTGACATTGTGAAGATGGCGCAAGAGGCGGGGCTGAAGCCGGAAGACGTGCTGGAGCCTTGGACTATTGGGCTTGCCAACCTGTTTAACGGGATGCCGAAAGATGCGCTGGCGAAGTCGCTGGCTTATTTTGACAAGGTGGAACGCGAAGTGGCGGCGTTCCTCAACACATATGATGTGTGGTTGACGCCGGTGCTGGCGGCACCGCCGCCGAAGCTCGGACAGCAGGCGCCGACTGTGGATTTTGATACGCTTTATCAGCGTACGGTCGATTATGTCGCCTATACGGCGCAGCATAATGTGGCGGGGACACCGGCCATGTCTGTGCCGCTGGGCATGAGCAAAAACGGTTTGCCGATTGGCAGCCAGTTTGCGGCCGCGCAGGGCAAGGACGCTTTGCTGTTTGGCTTGGCCTATGAGCTGGAAGCTGCGGCACCGTGGATTGATCGCAAGCCGTCAACTTATGTTGGCGGATGAGGGTTTGAAGGGTGTAGGCGCTCAACCTGCCGATTGAACACTTGCTTTGAACCTCCAAGCAACAGGCTGTTCGGGCCGGTAGGAACAAAACACGCCGGTGCGGAGACTGTTGGCGAGGTGCATGCCGAGTGACTGGTGCGCGGCTTCGATCTTACGGACAGCATGGCGTATGCGCCACGTGACCGTGGTGCGTGCTCTCTCGGTCAGGTCGCCCAGACGCCGGCTGCGGCCGCCGAGGCCCAGCGCGCTTGCGAGCAATTCAACCAATTGGTCCATCTCGGTGCGGGCACGTTCGGCGCGACCAATGTCGTTCATATCTTCGGCCTCGGCCAAGTCTTCCTGAAGATCGCGGATGCGCGACTTCAACGATTGGCGCGCCTTGTCGTCAAGCGCGGCGTCACCCGTATAGGTTTCGTCGTTGCGCTCGGTGAGATCGAGGCAATGGATTTCGTCGCCGGGGCGCTCCAGAAGCCGACGAATGTCGTGCAGGCCTTTCATATCGGGGAGGATGACCTGCTGGTTTGCGTATTCGAAAAGCCAGCTGTCGGCATGGCGCAAGAGCGCCGGGCCTGATTGTTTTTCGGCTGCGGGCTTTGCCGGGGCGGGTGAGGCTGCACTCTTTGCTTCGGCGACGCCCAACAGACGAAAACCCTCGACGAGGAAGTCGTGGTCTTCTTGTCGGCGATAGGGATTGACCTCTAGGAGCCAGCGGCAGGCTTCGCCGGGTTCCGGCTCGCGGCCGGGGGTGATGCGTTGGTGGAATTCGTCATTGTAGACGGCGAAGTATTTTTGCGCTTCGTCAGTCTGGCCGAGATAGGCATGGGTGATGGCGACATAGGCGGGAAAATCCACAAGCGGTATGCCGATGACTTTGCCCCCGACTTCGAGCGCTGTGGTGAAATCCCGCTTTGCGAAATGAGCCAGCGCCGCGTAGGCGTAGTAGTGGTTCGGGTGATACGGATTGAGGCGCATCGCCTTATCGGCACGCTCGACACCGGTTTCCGGTCGGCCAAGGAACACTTCGTAGCTTGCCAGCCGGATCAGCGTGTCTGCATCGTTCGGGCACAGTTGGACAGCGCGGTCGAAATACCAAGACGCCTGCTCGAATTCGCGGTGGTAGAGCAGCACCTGACCGATGACCAGATGCAGCATCGGGTCGCAATCGTCGAGATCAAGCGCTTCGTGCGCATGCTGGTAGGCGCGCTGGCCGTTTTCCGCGAAGCTTTCCCAAAACTGGCAGCTCCATTCGTTGAAATAGGAAAGGGAGAGCCCTGCGTGAGCGCGTGCATATTGCGGATCGAGATCGAGCGCTCGCCTGAAAAGGCCTCGCGCCTCATCGTCAGCTTGCACATGACCACGCCTCAGTAGCGTCAGGCCACTGAGCGTCAGCTCATATGCGGCGAGCGACTCTGTCGGCCTTCGGCGGGCCAGTCTCAGCGTCGCTTCTTCGAGGCGGGCGCTGAGGGTCGCGGCGATCCTTGCAACGATTTCTTCCTCAACATCAAAGATGGCCTCGCTCTGGGTTTCGAATTTCTCGCTCCAGAGCTGCGTCCCGCCCGCGCATTCGCTGAGGTTGGCGGTTATGCGCAACCGTTCACCCGTCCGGCGCAAACTGCCCCGCAGGATATGGCTGGCACCGAGACGTTCGCCGACCTCTTGATCGGGCAAATCGGCGACGGCGAGGCCTGATGACCAGGCAATGACCTGCAATGTGGGAAAGCGCGTCAGCTCAGCACAGACGTCTTCCAGAAGACCCTGCGCGATAAGCCCGTCGCCGTCGGAAACCTTTCTGGTTTCGAACGGCAGCAGCGCCAGCACCGG